>JABFXT010000694.1 GCA_013361595.1 Nocardia sp.
GTCGACCGCGGGAACGAGTCCGGCGGCGAGGGCTGCGAGACTCGGACCGCCGTAGGTGGCTTCGGGATCCATGGCCGGGACCATCGCGGAATAGGCCTTGGCCGAGGTGTCGTCGCCGAGCCTGGGCATGACGATCGTGTCCAGCGCGGAGTTCTGGGCGGTGCTGGGATCGGGCGGGGTCGCCCCGGCCGGTGTCTGCAGCACGACGGCCAGCGCCGCCCGGCCCGCGCTCTCGGCGAAGTACCGGGCGGTCTCCGCCGGGGTACGACCGGCGGGCGGCAGCGGCAGTTCGTCCTCGCCGACCAGGGCCACCGATTTCAGGCCCAGGTAGTCGAGCGCGCCGCGCAGGGCCAGGACCTGTGTGGGGGGCCATCCGGCGGGATGTGTGGCATAGAACTCGGCCGGGCCGTTGAGATGATCGGCGGTGAGATTGATCAGGCAGAACAGGGCCGTCGCGAGCAGATCCTCCCCGCGGTAGGCCTCGCCGTCGTCCACGACCACGCCCGCCGGATCGCCGACAGCGGCGACGAAACCGGTGATCGTATGGGTATGGCCGGCCGGAGCCACGGCGCCGCCGAGTACCGCGTCGCCCTCCTCGGACATGTGCAGCACCGGCTCACGCAGAATGAAATGCGGATCCCCGTCGTCGTCGACGACCGCCGCGGTGCACGCGTACTCGGCGATGTGCAGGCCCACCCCAGTGGCCATTTTCGGATCCTCGCTTCGACTTCCTCATCCAAAAACCACGGTACGGGTTCACCCACGCGGCACCGGCCCGCGACGCGGGGTGCCGGGTCACCATGGGCGGAGCATTGACAATAGCGCCGATGGGCGGTCTGTGGGGACCCGGCGTGGGCGGGTGGAGGTGCCGGGGGCGGCACGGCTGGGTCACGATGTCGCACCGACCCGGTTCGGGATGTTGGGTGCGGGGAAGAATGGTGCCGGCGCCGGTGTAGCGGGTGTGGGGAATAGATCGCCGGAGCCGGGGGTTCAGCTGATCGACAATGTTGAGTGATATCGGCTCAAGTTTGACTTGACGGCCCCAGTGAAGCGGGGCAGGATTGAGCCGACCACGCTCAGTATTGCTGGGACCGTGCTCTATGTTCTGCCTGGGGCTGGTCCATGCGGTGGGCCCACCGGTCCGCCGCGCGATGGGCACCGGCCCGGACAGACACAAGCAGTCGAAAAATGAGGAGGAAACAAATGGCTCGTGCGGTCGGAATCGACCTCGGGACCACGAACTCGGTCGTCGCCGTTCTCGAAGGTGGTGAGCCGGTCGTCGTCGCCAACTCCGAGGGTTCGCGCACTACGCCCTCTGTCGTCGCGTTCGCGAAGAACGGCGAGGTACTGGTCGGTCAGCCGGCTAAGAACCAGGCCGTGACCAACGTCGACCGCACGATCCGCTCGGTGAAACGGCATATCGGCACCGACTGGACCGTGGAGATCGACGACAAGAAGTACACCTCGCAGGAGATCAGCGCGCGCACGCTGATGAAGCTGAAGCGCGACGCCGAGTCCTACCTGGGCGAGGAGATCACCGACGCGGTGATCACCGTCCCCGCCTACTTCGAGGACGCGCAGCGTCAGGCCACCAAGGAAGCCGGCCAGATCGCCGGCCTCAACGTCCTGCGCATCGTCAACGAACCCACCGCCGCCGCCCTGGCCTACGGCCTGGACAAGGGCGACAAGGAACAGACCATTCTGGTCTTCGACCTCGGTGGCGGTACCTTCGACGTCTCGCTGCTGGAGATCGGCGAGGGCGTCGTGGAGGTCCGCGCGACCTCCGGCGACAACCACCTCGGTGGTGACGACTGGGACGAGCGGGTCGTGAAATGGCTGGTCGACAAGTTCAAGTCCAGCTCGGGTATCGACCTGACCAAGGACAAGATGGCGATGCAGCGGCTGCGTGAGGCCGCCGAGAAGGCCAAGATCGAGCTGAGCTCCTCGCAGAGCACCTCGATCAACCTGCCCTACATCACCGTCGACGCCGACAAGAACCCGCTGTTCCTCGACGAGCAGCTGACCCGCGCCGAGTTCCAGAAGATCACCTCGGACCTGCTCGATCGCACCCGCGCGCCGTTCCAGTCCGTGGTCAAGGACGCCGGGATCAAGGTCTCCGATATCGACCACGTCGTGCTCGTCGGTGGCTCCACCCGTATGCCCGCGGTCTCCGAACTGGTCAAGGAACTGACCGGTGGCAAGGAGCCCAACAAGGGCGTGAACCCGGACGAGGTCGTCGCCGTCGGCGCCGCCCTGCAGGCCGGTGTGCTCAAGGGCGAGGTCAAGGACGTCCTGCTGCTCGATGTGACCCCGCTGTCGCTGGGTATCGAGACCAAGGGCGGCGTGATGACCAACCTCATCGAGCGCAACACCACCATTCCGACCAAGCGTTCGGAAACCTTCACCACGGCCAACGACAACCAGCCGTCGGTGCAGATCCAGGTGTTCCAGGGTGAGCGCGAGATCGCCGCGCACAACAAACTGCTCGGCTCCTTCGAGCTGACCGGTATCCCGCCGGCCCCGCGCGGTGTGCCGCAGATCGAGGTCACCTTCGATATCGACGCCAACGGCATCGTGCACGTGACGGCCAAGGACAAGGGCACCGGTAAAGAGAACACGATCAAGATCCAGGACGGCTCCGGTCTGTCCAAGGAAGAGATCGACCGGATGGTCAAGGACGCCGAGGCGCATGCCGCCGAGGACAAGGCGCGCCGGGAGGAAGCGGAGACCCGCAACCAGGCCGAATCGCTGGTACACCAGACCGAGAAGTTCATCGCCGATAACGAGGACAAGGTTCCGGCGGATGTGAAGTCCAAGGTCGAGGCCGCGATCGCGGAGGCCAACGAGGCACTCAAGGGCACCGACACCGCCGCGGTGAAGGCTGCCGTGGAGAAGCTGGCCACTGAATCGCAGGCGCTGGGCCAGGCGATCTACGAGGCCCAGGCGGCTTCCGACGGCGCGGCCGCCGGTGACGGCGCCGCGGGCGCGGACGCCGGCGACGACCAAGTGGTCGACGCCGAGGTGGTGGACGAGCCGGTCGACACGGAGAAGAAGTGACGAATTCGGGAAACAAAGGTAACTCGGGAGAGCCGGCGGAACCGGTCAGCTTCGTCGACAAGCGCAAGATCGACCCGGAGACCGGTGAGGTACGGGATCAGGCCGGGGCGGCCAACGGCGCCGCCCCGGCCGGGGCCGAAGAGGGCATAGCCCCCCAGGCGCCACAGGCCGGCCTCGACGGTGACGGTGTCGAGACGGCGCCCGCCGATGCTCCGGCCGGAGCATCGGACGAACTCGCCGAGCGCACCGCCGATCTGCAGCGGCTGACGGCCGAATACACCAACTACCGACGGCGGGTCGAACGCGACCGCAAGACCGCGACCGATTCCGCCAAGGCCGCCGTGGTCACCGAACTGCTCGGTGTCCTCGACGATCTGGATCGCGCGAAGGCACACGGTGACCTGGAATCCGGGCCGCTGCGTTCGGTGGCCGACAAACTGATCGAGGCGCTGCGCAAACAGGGTCTCGAGGAGTTCGGTTCCGAGGGCGAGTCTTTCGACCCGAACCTGCACGAGGCGGTTCAGCACGAAGGATCCGGACACGATCCGGTGATCGGCGTGGTGATGCGCAAGGGTTATCGCTTCGGCGAGCGGGTGCTGCGGCACGCGCTGGTCGGGGTGACCGACGGGGTGGGGGATCTCGGGTCGACCCCGGGTTCCGCGACCGCGGCGGAACCCGCTCCGGCGGAGGCATCGGATGCTGATGCCGGTTCGGACAAGTAACGACTCCGCGGCGAGAGCCACGGACCGGATCGCGCGGCGTACCCCCGGAGATATCCGGGGGCGCCGCGCGCCCGTCACGCCACGCGCGACGGGCCCGGAGACGGTAGGAAAGTGTGACCACGCAGCGGCCCGTCCGGGTCGTGGAACGGTACCGAGAGGAGGAGATGCCCGGTGAGCCAGCGGGAGTGGATCGAGAAGGACTTCTACAAGGAGCTGGGTGTTTCCTCCAGCGCCTCCACCGAAGAGATCAAGAAGGCGTATCGCAAACTCGCCCGTGATCTGCATCCCGACGCCAACCCCGGGGATGCCAAGGCCGAGGAGCGGTTCAAGGCGGTCAGCGAGGCGCACACCGTCCTGTCCGACACGGCCAAACGCGCCGAGTACGACGAGACCCGACGCCTGTTCTCCGGCGGCGGGTACGGCCGGGGCGGCGGCTTCACCCCGGGAGCCGGCGGCGGATTCTCCCAGAGTTTCGATTTGGGCGATATCTTCGGCCAGGCCGGTGCCGGCGGTGCCGATGGCGGCCTCGGCGATCTGTTCGGTGGCCTGTTCAACCGGGGCGGCGGTGCCACCCGCACCGGCAGCCGCCCCCGGCGGGGCGCCGATGTGGAGGCCGAGACGACGCTCGGGTTCCGTGAGGCGGCCAAGGGCGTGACGGTGCCCTTGTACCTGACCAGCCCGTCACCGTGTACCACCTGTCACGGCAGTGGTGCCAAACCGGGGACCAGCCCGCGGGTCTGCCCGATCTGCAACGGCAGCGGTGTGGTGAGCCGTAATCAGGGTGCGTTCGGATTCAGTGAACCGTGCGACGAGTGCCGCGGTTCCGGCTCGATCATCGACGACCCGTGCGTGGACTGCCACGGCAGCGGTATCCAGAACCGCACCCGCACGATCAATGTCCGGATTCCGCCGGGTATTGCGGACGGGCAACGGATCCGGCTCGCCGGACAGGGCGAGGCAGGACTGCGGGGCGCGCCCTCGGGCGATCTGTTCGTCACGGTGCACGTGAGCCAGGACAAGGTCTTCGGCCGGGCCGGCGACGACCTCACCCTGGCGCTTCCGGTCAGTTACAGTGAGTTGGTGCTCGGTACGACCGTATCGGTGCCCACTCTGGAGGGCCGGGTCGGTGTGAAGGTGCCGCCGGGTACCGCGGACGGCCGCATCCTGCGGGTGCGCGGCCGCGGAGTTCCCAAACGTGGTGGCGGAGCCGGTGATCTGCTGGTCACCGTGAAGGTCGCCGTGCCGCCGAAGCTGGACGACGATGCCGTGGCCGCGCTGCGCGCGCTGCAGGAGGCGGAGAAGGCCAGCGGGTTCGATCCGAGAGCGGGATGGGCAGGTGCGTGATGGAGCCGAAGCGGGTACCCGAGGGGGGGTCGGCGCGCCCAGCGGCCCGGGCGGTGGGCCCGGAGACGGCAGCGCGGCGTGAGCACGTGGGCTCCCGGGAAGGGCGCCAGTCGAGCACCGAGTACTTCGTGATCTCGGTGGCCGCTCAGCTGGCCGGTATGCACGCGCAGACCTTGCGCACCTACGACCGGCTGGGTCTGGTGACACCGCAGCGCACCTCGGGCGGCGGCCGGCGCTATTCGGAACGGGATGTCGAGCTGCTGCGCGAGGTGCAGCGGCTTTCCCAGGACGAGGGTGTCAATCTCGCCGGAATAAAACGGATCATCGAGCTCACCAATCAGGTCACCGAACTCCAGCAGCGAGTGCTGGAACTGTCCGCGGAGCTGGAACGAGAGCGGGCCCGGCCGGATTATCGGCCGGAACTGATTCCGCCGCAGCGCAATACCGCGTTGGTGGTGTGGCAGCCGCGGCACCGGCGGTATCAGTAGTAATCCGAGCGGGCCGGCGTATCGCCGATACCGACGGTCAGTGCGACGGCCCGATACTCCTTTCCGGCCATGTGGGTAATTCCCCGTTCGTATCGATGAGTGATGTGACCAGGTCGATCGCGCACTGTCTGTCGCGCGCTATCGCGGTCCAGCCGCGGGCCAGCGAGCCCGTCGGCCGCAGTCCTGTCCAGGAACCGATCATCTGCGAACGATCGGGGTGTAGGGCGAAGTAGAGCGTCCCGATATGGCGGATGTTCCGACCCGCGGTCGTATACCACCCCATCAGGACTTCTCGGCCCCATAGTCGTAGTTCGCTGCGCCATGCCTGCGAGCCGTGGGCATCCGGGTAGGCGCGATCGCCGTCCGCCAGCCGAAGGGTTTCGTCGTCCTGCGCTATGGCCAGCAGGTGAGTGTTCACGCGATCGGCATCGGTCTTCCGGTATTGCCATGCCACCCACCAGTCGCCGGCCAGATCGGTTCCGGGTGTATCCGCGCCCGCCAGCTCCGTCAGGGACACCTGTAGCGCGCCGGCCAGCCGGACGCTCACCGCGAGGCTGGGCGACTGTTCGCCGGATTCATAACGACCGATCTGGCGTTGGGTGACGCCGACGAGCTCGGCCAGCCTGTCCTGCGATAGACGAAGGTGACTTCGCCGCGCCCGGATCACCTCAGCGGTCTTGCTCATGGCCCCATCTTCCCCATCGACTGAAAGTATCTCAAAGCGGACTCGATAGTCCTATCATCAGTCAGATTTCCGACGAATGTGGACTATTTAGTCCTCCTGAGGGAGATAGTCATGGAGAAGGCACCCGCCATCGCCTACTTGCGCACCGACGTGTCAGGGGCTCGGCAGCACCGGGACGAATGCCGGATGCGCGGCCTGTCCGAACGACTGGGCTACCTGTTGGGTAAAACGCTTGTGCTGTGCGCTGCCTCGCACAGCCGGATAGACCGGTTGCTCGCGCTGATCGCCATGGAACGCGCGGAGGCCGTCTTCGTGCCCCATCTGGACCATCTCGAGGGCGACCATTTGCGTGTCGTGCCCTATGCCGACGTCATAGTGGCCGCGGACGAGGTCTACGCCCGCTGGCCTTCCATCACCTCGTTGAACCAGATGATCCGCGGGTTCGGCGAGGAGCGCGGTGATCCCGAACCCCCCGCGGCCGGGTCGGTCGGCCGCGACCCGGAACCACCTCGGTGCGAGCAGGATCGGGGATTGCCGTGGAGCGAGCCGCCGCGGTCACCGAAGGGCGGACCGGATCCGGTCCGCCCGCATCTCAGAGCGTTGCCGCCCCCGAGATCGGATCCGCCGCAACCTCGAACCGGCGAGATAGGTGACTGGCTTCCCGGCCGGTGACCGTGAGCTGGCGGGCCGAATGAGTTCAGGCGCCCTCGAACTGGATCCGTTCGGCCGGGGTACCCGTATCGAGCAGGCGTTCCACCGTGGACCTGGTCATCGCTGGTGATCCGCAGACCAGGACCTGGTTGCGGTCGAAGGCGCCGTAGGATCCGACCACTTCGGCGAGGGTGCCCTGCAGCAGGTCGTCCTCGTCGAAACCTATATCCACCCGGTAGCTTTCGTGCCATCTATCGGGCCAGGACGGATCGTCGAGCCGCTCCACCACCGGTACCACGGTGAGCCAGGGCAGATCGGCGGCCAGCAGCACGAGCATATCGGCGGCGTACAGGTCACGCGGGGCGGAGCCGCCGAAGAACAGGTAGGTGGCGGGTGGGTCCGGATGCCGGGCCAGCTCCAGGATCTGGGCGCGCAGCGGGGCCAGGCCGGTACCGCCGGCGATCATCACCACCTCGTCACCGTCGGGGTCCACGGTGAACATGCCCTCGGGTGCCGAGAGTTTCCAGCGATCTCCGGCCGCGGTATCGGCGACGATGCCGGCGCTGCACCAGCCGCCCGCGACCGTACGCACATGGAATTCGAGTTTGCCGTCCAGCGAGGGCGGTAGCGCGGGCGAGAACCGGCGCCGCATCCCCGGGAACTGCGGGACCTCCACCTGCACGGACTGTCCGGCGAGAAAGGGCACATACTCGCCGACCAGCCGGATCACGGCCGTATCGTGGCGCAGCCGATGATGTTCGACGACATCGGCCAGCCAGAATTCCCGCTGGGCCGGACGGCCGGGGAAGGTGCTCGGGTCGTTGGTCATGCCTCACTCACCTGACGGGCCGGGCCGGGCGGTGACCGCCCGGTGCTCGATGTGCAGACACCGATCAGACCGGATCGGTACTGATGATCTCCTCCGGAGTACCGACCGCGAGCAGCGCGCGCCGGGTATCGGCGATCATCTTCGCCGAACCGGCGATCTGGATCTGCCGATCCTCCCATGCGCCGAAACTGGCGACCACGGCGCCGAGGTTGCCGACGAGGCGCCGATGCATCCCGTAGGGCGCGTCCTCGGTGGGATGGGGATACCACCACGGGTTCGTCTTGTGCTCGCACACCGGAACAATGGTGAGCCACGGGTTGCTCTGCGAGAGCTGCCACATGTTCTCCACGTCGTACAGATCGCAGGGGTAGACGCCGCCGATGAAGAAGTGGACGCGGGGGTTGATACCGCGGCGGCCCATCTCGATCAGCTGCGCGCGCAGCGGCGCGACGCCGGTGCCCGAGCCGATCATCAGCACGTCCCGGCCGCTGTCCTGGTCCACCTGCAGGCCGCCGAGCGGTCCGCCGATGAGCCAGCGGTCGCCGACCTTGGTCTCGTTCACGATCGACGGGCTCACCCAGCCGCCGCGCACCTTGCGGACGTGGAATTCGATCTCGCCGTAGGGGTTCGACGGGATGGCGGGTGAGAGGTAACGCCACATCCGGGGCCGCTGCGGGACGGAGATGGGGACGTACTGGCCGGCCAGATAGGGAATCGGGTCGTCGGACTGGAGCCGGACGATGGCCAGATCCTCGAGGACGTGCCGGTGGCCGACGACGGTGGCCTCCCAATAGGGCGGCGAATCATCGGAATTGGCGCCGATGGCCATGGCGGCGGCGATGAGCAGGCACACATCGCGCCATCCCTCGGCGAGTTCTC
>JABFXT010000273.1 GCA_013361595.1 Nocardia sp.
GAGGGTGATCACGTGTCCGCCCGCCGGGCTGCTCGGATGATCCTGCCCCAGATGGGCATTGCCCTGTCCTACATGCCAGCACTCCTCGTTGGTCATGAAGAGACGCTCACCGAGGTAACCGCGGTAGGTCATATGGATCGCGCCCACTGTCCCGGGTTCCACGACGGTGCCGCCGGCCGCCACCCGTACCCGCGCCGGGACGGGGTACAGATGTCGCTCGACCCGCACCGCCTCGGAGCGGGCCCCGTGCAACGCGTGGGCGACATTGCCGAGAACGGCGTCGAAGTAGAAATGCTGCATCAGACCGATCGCGTGGTCGGAATCCACTGCCGACAGCGGCATACCGAACCCGAGGCTTTCCAGCCCACCCCACATTCCGTCGGGTGCCGCGGACAGATCCCCGACCTCGAGGAACCGCACTTCGTCCACCTCGTCGAGCAGTGCGGCCAGCCGGAGCAGCAACTGTTCGACCATCAGTCCCGGGTGCAGCCCGGTACCGTGCAGGGATACGCCACCCGCCAGGCAGGCCCGCTGTAATCGGCGGCCCGATCGCCTTCGCGGGATCGCCCGGTCCACGAGCGGGCCGGCCAGTAGTTCCAGGCCGGGCCGCAACGGTCGCGCGAGTGACGAGTCCACCGCGCGCATGCCCAACCGTAAAGCCCTGAGCGCGGGGCGCAACCGGGGGCCGAACGCGTCGCCGGTGACCTTCATATCCGCCACCGTCCGCAGTACCGACAGCGGCGACTGCGTGGCCGACAACCAGGTCGGCATGGACGGATTGTGATAGGAGGCCGCCGATACGACGTTCTTGCCCGATTCGAGCAATTCGACGACATCGTCGTCGGTACCCTGCAACAGCGCGGGGGTGGTCGGTGTGTGGATGACGCAATCGGCCTCGAGGGCGAGAATATCAGCTTTCGACGTGGTCGCGGTGATCCCCACCGGGGCCAGCCCGGCGAGCTCTCCGATATCCGTGCCGTGTTTGTGCGGACTGAACACCTTGACCCCGACGACCTCGAAGCCGGGAGATTCGAGGGCGGTACGCAATGCGCGTCCACCCATATCGCCCGGGCCCCAGATGATCAGCCGATATGGACCTGTCACAACCGTCTCCTCGCCGTTCGCGGACTTTCTAACACACCGCGGGATGTGACGCACACATTCTCCGTCGGGTGACGGCCGTGGATCCGGGAACAACTCTGTGCGAGATGAATTGGTGGCAGGTCATCGCAGGATGTGATCTGCGGTTCGGCTCCGGCTGGAGGTGGCGGCCGGCGTGGCGTTCTCGTTCACAACGGGCCGTGGGTGGTGTCGGTGCCGGACCGGAACGCGGCGAACGAGGCCTCGAGTTCACCGGTCGCGCTGCACATCACCTGGGTGCGGTTCTCTATATCGAGGGCATGGCGCAGACTCGGTGCGTCCACGGTCTGCCACATCGTCTCCTTCGTCATCCATACCGCGAGCGGGGAATTGCGGGCGATCTCCTCGGCCTTGGCGATCGCGCGGCCGAGGAGGTCGCCGGTGTCGACGACCTCGAGCACCAGGCCTATCCGCAACGCCTCCTCCACGTCGAAAACACGGCCGGTGAGCAGGAGTTCGGCCGAGCGTGCCGCACCGACGAGGCGCGGCAGATGGTAGCTGGTCCCCATATCGCAGGCCGAGATGCCGTGCCGGATGAACACCGCGCCGAACGCGGCATCACGGGCGGCGTATCGGATATCGCAGGCCAGTGCCAAGGCGAACCCGCCGCCGACCGCTGCCCCGTTCACCGCGGCGATCACCGGCTGGCGCAGCCGGTGGATCTTCTCGAACGCCGACGCCATCAACTCCTGGGCGGCGAGGATCCGGGCGACCGGGGAACGGGCGGCGCCCAGCAGGGCCGCGGTCGGCGCGGCATCGGTGGCGGTGAAATCCTCCGGCCGCGCTTTGAGATCGGCGCCGGCGCTGAAACCGGCTCCGGCACCGGTGACGACCAGGGCTCGCACCTCAGGTTTTCCATTGACCTCGTCGAGTACCGAATGCAGTTCGGCGACGGTCTGATTGTCCAGCGCATTGCGCCGGTGCGGCCGGTCGATCGTCAGTACGACGACACCGGAGGGCAGGTATTCGGTGGACAGCGCGGACACGGACGTCTCCTTCGGTGGCGTGATCAGCGTGCGACGGTGCCGCCGTCGACGAGGAACGTCTGCCCGGTGATGAAACTGCCGGCATCCGAACACAGCAGCAGCGCGGTCCCGACCATTTCGTCGGGCCGGGCGATACGCCCGAGCAGGGTGGCCCCGGCCATGGCCGCGACGAATTCCGGCGGATTGTTGCGAACCATATCGGTATCGACCGCGCCGGGCGCCATGGCGTTCACCCGGATACCGTCCGCGGCGAATTCGGCTGCCATGGAACGGGTGAACGAGAGCAGGGCCGCCTTACCCGCGGCGTACATCGACAGCGCGGGCGCGAACTGCATCGCCGCGACCGAACCGAGATTGAGCACCGCCGAGTGTTCACCGGCGCGCAGATAGGGCAGAGCCGCCTGGATCAGGAACAGCGGCCCCTGTACATTGACCCCGAAGGATTTCGACACCGCTGCCGGTTCCATGGTGGCCAGCGGCTGGGCGAGGGCATTGGCGGCGTTGTTCACCACGATATCGATCCCGCCGAAGTTTTCCGCGGTGGTCTCGACCAGTGCGTGCAGGGCGTCCACGTCGCCCAGGTGGGTCGGTACCCCGATTGCCTCCGCGCCCAGTTCCCGCAGCCGCGCCGCGGCCTGTGCGCAGGCCTCGGGTTTGCGGCTCGCCACCACGAGCCGTGCGCCCGCGCAGGCGAATCCCTCGGCGATCGCGAGCCCGATACCCCGTGTTCCCCCGGTGACGATCGCGGTCCGCCCGCTCAGATCGAACAACTTCTGATAGGAGGTCCTGTCCACTGTCCACCTTCTCGGTCTGCGGGCGATACCCGTGGCCGTAGGACGCTCTACGGCCGGAGTCAGTTGTATCAGCGCCCCGGCGGGTACGGCAGGATCGGTCCCGAAGCCCGATCACCACACCAGCCGGGCGAGATAACGGAGAGAGTATTCGCGGATCGCGGCCGGATCGGTGATATCGAGCTGTCCCTCGGGGTTCAGCAGCGGCGACAGCGCCAAGCGGATCAGCAATTCGGTGACCGCCCGCAGATCCTGGTCCGGCATCGTCACACCGCTGCGCCGCAATGTGGCCGCGACCCGTCGGCCGGCCTCCGCGATGGGCAGCCCACGTGGTTGCCGGGCGGGCCCCGTGATCAATTCCGGTTCGCTGGTGACGATGCGCGGGCGAGCGGCGTCCGCTCCAGGAGGCCGAAGAAAAGGGTGAAGCATTCCGCGACGGCCGCACCCGGTTCCCGCCCTGCCGCCGCCTGGGCCAGTTGCCCCAGCAGCATCGGTTTCGCGCAGTACCAGCAGCTCGAACAGTGATGCGGGCCGGAAGTGCTACGCGGTGGCGGCGCCGGAGCCCAGGCGGGGAAAGGGTTCGGTGGAGAACACCACCTCGACGGCCACCTCGAAATACGCCGCGATACGCAGCGCCAGATGCAGGCTGGGGCTGTACTCACCGCGCTCGAGATAGCCGACGGTCTGGTAGTGCACGCCGAGTGCCGCGGCGAGTTCCCGCCGGGAAATACCCCGTTCGGCCCGCAGCATCGCGATGCGGTTGTAGATGGCCTCAGAAGGCACGCTGCATCGCCCTCTCCCGACGTGCCGCCATATTCGATCCGGACTCGTGCCGTGCCATGCGCCGCAACACTACCGGTGCGACGATCAGTCCCACGATCGCCCACGACCCCAGCACCGCGACCGTTTCGAGGTGGCGCCAGGAGCCGCCGATCTCGATCCCGGCGGCCGCGGGCGGCAGGAGTGCCGACCGCATTCCCAGTCCGGCCCAGTACATCGGGAACGCCTGGGCCACGCCCTGCAGCCAGCCCGGAAGCGCGGTGAGCGGATAGAAGATCCCGGAGACGGCGATCAGTCCCATCAGGGGCATCGTCAGCAGGAACGAGGCCCGGGCGCCGTCGAGAACGCCGCCCAGGATCGCGCCGAGCGGCAGCGCCGCGAGGAGGCCGAGCGACACCACCCACGCGAACGTCGCCCACGCCCCGGGGCTGTCCAGTGACAAACCGCCGATGATGACCATTCCGGCGACCAGGACGACCAGTACCTGCACCAGAACCGATCCCGCCGCGGCGGTGACCTTGCCGACGAAGTAGCCGATCATCCCGTGCGGGACGGTCCTGGCCCGCAACAGCGTGCCGTCCTCGCGGTCCAGTACGAGCACATTGGTGAGCGCGTACAGGCCGTTGAAGGCGATGATGGTGCCGAGTAGGCCGGGCAGGGCGAGTTCGGCGACCGAGCGGCCGGTATCTCCGTACTCGCGCCCGCGGAGTAGATAGAGCGCGCCCAGCGTGATCGCCGGCGTGAGGAACTGTCCGATCAGATCGGGCGCGTGGGTGAACATCTGCCGGAATTCGATCCAGCCGCGAAGGAAACCGGCGCGGACCGCGCCTGCGACGGGATTCATCGGGTGACCTCCGCGAGGGTGTGGATCGCGGTCGCGGAGTCCGCGGATTCGCAGCGCCGGACCAGCGTCATATAGGTGTCCTCCAGCGAAGCGCGGCGTACCTCCAGCTCGCCGATGCGATCGCCGTGTTGTTTGAAGAGCTCGTGCACGAACTTCGTCGATTCGGTGGTGGTGTGGACGAACCGCCGGTCGTCCACGGTCCAGCGAACCTCGGCCTCTCCCGCGATCGAACGAGAGAGTTCGTCGGCCGAACCGTCGGCGATGATGCGCCCGCCCGCCAGGATCAGGATCCGGTCGGCGATCTTCTCCGCCTCGTCGAGATCGTGGGTGGTGAGCAGTACCGTGGTGTCCTCCAGGTCGGACAGGCGATGGACGAGATCGTGGAAATCGCGCCGTGCCGCGGGGTCGAATCCGGCCGTGGGTTCGTCCATGAACAGCAGTTCCGGCCGGCCGACGATGGCGATCGCGACATCCAGCCGGCGCCGTTGACCGCCGGACAGCTCGGCGATCTCGGAGTTCGCGTGTTCGGCGAGGCCGACCAATTCGACGAGTTCGCCGGTGTCCCAGGGCTTACGGGTCTGTTCGGTGGAGTACGGGCGGTAGAAGGTCCCGAGATGGTCCAGCAATTCGTGGACCCGCCATTTGGCATGGTCGCGCCAGGATTGCAGGACGACCCCGATCCGCGACCGCCAGCGTTCGCCGCCGTGCTCGGGGTCGGTGCCCAGGACGGCGACCCGTCCGGCGGATCGCTGCCGGAAACCTTCCAGGATCTCGATGGTGGTGGTCTTACCGGCTCCGTTGGGTCCGAGCATGACGAGCACCTCGCCACGCCGCGCCCGGAATGTCACCTCGTGCAGGACATCGGTGGTGTCGTAGCGCATTCGCAGTCGGTCGACATCCAGCACCACGCCGTCGTTCGAAGTCATGAATCCTCCCGATCATCAACCTTCGATGATTTGTAGCATACCTACTACATTTGGCAGCGGCAATGCTCAGGGAAGGTCTCGGGGCGTGCTCAGAGCATCAGCGATCGGCAGGTGCGAGCGAGAACACCGCGACCAAAAAGTCCGAATGCTCGGTGAAGGGCCGCAGGTCCCAGGTCGACAACAGGAGATCCACGGCGAGTCCCTGTTCGGCGGCGTCGGCACGGAGCTGCGCGAACTCGTAGCCGCGATCGGCGCCGAATCCGGTGACCACCCGGCCTTCCGGGGCGAGATGCCGGGCGAATCCGGCCAGTACCGCGGGCCGGGTGGACGGCGCCAGAAAGGTCATCACATTGCCCGCGCAGACGATCACATCGAAGTCCGCGCCGATACTCGGCCTCGGCGGCCGCGATCAGCACCGGGTCGATATCGACACCGACAACGGTATGACCGGCGTTGTGCAGATGCCCGCCGAGCCGTCCCGGTCCGCAGCCCGCATCGAGTACACGGCCGCGCCGGCCCAGCATCGCATCGATCAACCGGGCCTCACCGAAGATATCGTGCCCCTCGGCGGCCAGGGTCCGGAACCGCTGTACATACCAATCGGAATGGGCGGGGTCCGCCGCGGTCAGCTCCTCCCAACGGCTCGGTGTCCTCGCCGGCCGCTCATGCGCGCTCATCCAGTTCCTCCTCGCTCGGTCGCCGGGGTGGCGCCCGGTGGAACCCTACGGCCGTCAGGCGGCCATCCGGTTCTCGTAGACCGTCGCGAGGTCGTGCAGGGCCGCCCCACCGTCGCCGATGAAACTGGAGCCGTGCATCACGGCGAGCGTGGTGGGCCGCAGTTCGGCCAGGCGGTGCAGAGTCGCCGGAACCGCCGGTCCCAGCGAGGTCGCGTGGAAGGTATCCTCGGCCGCTTCGGCCGGGCCGACCAGATCCGCGCCGGTCGTCGGCGGCCCGTCCCCGAGCTGGGTCATCAGATCACCGCAGAACAGCACCCCGGCGGCTTCCTCGTAGAGCACCCGCGCCTCCCAGTTGTGCGGTGCGTGCGGGGTGTCGAGATGCTGGATGCGGCGGTCTCCCAGATCGATCGTCTCGCCGTCGGCGAGTCGCCGGGGCAGCCGGTCGGACAGATCGTCCAGCGACACCTGGCAGCCCACGACGCCGTGTGCCACTTCCGCGCGCGGCGCCGCGTTCAGGAACAGGTTCATCGCGCCGCTCTCGTCGGCCTCCACATGACCGAAGGTGATCCAGCGCAGATCCGCGACGGGCCGGATCCGGGCGATCGCTGCGGAAACGGCCGGGAACAACGCCCGCATCCCGGTGTGGAACAGCAGGGGTTCCGCTGCGTCGACGAAGAACTGATTGAAAGTGAAACCGGTCGGGCCGATCTCGGGTACGAAAGTGGAGAATCGGTAGATACCGTCGGCGATCTCGTCTGTTCGGATATCCATCACAGCAGTCCTGGTAGCGCCATCCCCCCGCCAGACATGGACAGAACGCGTATTCGAGTACCGAAAGCCAGTGTAACTCCGCCGGTCAGCGCCGAACAGGGCCGTGGCGACCGGCCCCCGCGGCCGATCCGGAGCTCCGAACCGGATGGGGCGCGTGGCCTCACTCCCCGAGGTGAGGCCACGCCTGCCGGCAACCGGGCGGGCGGCTACACCTCGGCGACACAGGTGACGAGCTGCCGCTCGTCGTAGGTGTAATAGCTGGTGGCCTCGGCGGGGCACCCGGCTTCGTCGGTGGTGCCGGTCAGGATCTTCAGCACATGGACGGTATCGGGCTTACCCGGCGTGCACGGGCTGTGCGTGGGGCTGTCGCTGCCCGACGGAACGGTCATGCACTGGCCCTCCACCCAGTCGATATCGAGGCACAGGGCGCCCTGCTCCCGGCCGCCCAGCGTCACGTAGTACGTCTGGTCGACATCGGACGCGCAGCCGTCCTGGGTCGGGGCCTTGGCGACCACCTTGTAGTTCGAATTCTCCGAACCGCACTGGGCGTGGTCGATCTCGGCGTCGGTCATCGTTCCCGAAAGGGTGACGCAGTCGCCGATGGCGGCGTCGAAGTCGACGTCGCCGCCGTCGTCGGCGCCGTTCTGTCCGGGCACGGTGACCGCCGGGGAAGCCGGCGAACCCTGGGTCGAGTCTGTTCCGCCGGTACACCCGGACAGGGTCAGCACGGCACAGCTCAGCACGACGAGGCCGGTCATGACACCGGGCAGCCGGAACGCGGGCAAACGTCTGGACATGGAAACTCCTTCATGGAAATACGTGATGGTGAACAGTGATCGGGCACAATGTGATTCGGGCCGAATGCCGGGTGTCCGCGATTCCGGTCCGCAGTGCGGTGGCGAGGTCCGTCCCGGGTATGGACAGATGACCGCTACAGACGCGCGCGCCCCACCCGGTGTCTGCCCGGACATCGCTACCCACCTCGCCCGTGGCCGCCACCGGCCGCGAGTGAGTCGACTCCTCGATGACGCATCGCCGATACCGGCGGTGCGGGTAGATGTCCGGCCGGGTGCGGCCGAACGAGAGCGGTGATGAGGTCCACCGAGCCGGCTTCCAGCTATCCCGGTGGGACACTCACCTGCGAATGCTCGCGCGAGCTTACCGGTCGACCCCCCGACCCGCAGTGATCGCGAGGATTGTTACCCCTGCCCCGGATCCCCGCCGCGCCCGTGACCTACGGCCGAAGCTTCCCACGTCGGTACCTTCTCCTCCTCGCTCATGCCCGGCGCAGATCTTAACTGTTTCCGCCGACAAAGTGGATCCGTTCGAGTCCGCTCGGCTGGACCTGCGGACCGCTCTGCCGGGGCGGCCAGGGCCTCGGCGGTGCGCCCGCCACCAGGCGGTCGAACTCGCCGTGCCGACCGAGGAGATCGACGTGGTCACCGGCCCCGGGGCCCATATGCTGTCGGCGCGTGGTCTGCGTATCGTCGACTTCGGTGGTTACCTGGGGGTTCTCGAGGGAATGAGCCCGCCGTATACGGCTGTGCCGGTCGCCGAACTCGCCCGGACGACACCGCTGGTGCGAATATCGGTCCTCGCCCCCGCCGGGGACGGTGTGGTGACCGATAGGACACTGCCCCACGACGGCCCCGGTCCGGTGTTCGATCGGACCGATCTCGATCGGCTCCGCCGCCGCACGGTCAGACAGGGCGGGCGGT
>JABFXT010000522.1 GCA_013361595.1 Nocardia sp.
GGGGGCGGCTGCGGCGGCCCGCCCGCGGGCGCGGTGAGCCGGTACAGCGGCCACACCAGCACCAGGGCGAAGACGAACAGCACCAGTACCGCCGCGCCGTAGACCACCAGGGCGGTGCCCGGAGCGACGAGGTTGCCGATCACACCGGCCGCCATGGAGCCGACCGCGGTGCCGGCCACCGACTGCACCATGAGCAGTCCCGACATCCGGCCGCGCATCTCTTCCGGCGCGTTCTGCTGGAGCACCGCGTAGCGCAGGATGCCGTTGACGGCCCGGGCGACACCGAATGCGGCCAGGCCGAGGAAACTCCACGCGGCCTGCGGCCAGATACCGGCCATGACGACGCCGAGCGGCATGAGTGCCAGCGAGGCCAGCAGGACCACGCCGTTGCGCCGGGCGCGGCCGATCCACCCGCTGGTGAGCGAGCCGAGGACCGCACCCGCGCCGGGCGCGGCATAGAGCAGGCCGAGTGTGGTGGGTCCCGCGTCGAGGGCTCGATCGGCGAAGGCCGGAAGCAGCACCAGGGGTCCGCTGACCAGCATGGCGAGCAGACCACTCACCAGTACGGCGCGAATAATATTGTGCCGCACCGCGAAAGAGATCCCGTGGCCGAGCTCGACCAGCGGATTGCGGATCTCGCGGGCCGGCGGCGGCGCGGGGCCGATGGCCCGGATCAGCGTCACGGTGCCCACCGTGGCCGCCGCCGCGGCGAAGAACGCGAACGACACCCCGATCTTCGCGATGAGCACACCGGCGACAGCCGGGGTGATCATGGTGCCGAGATCGGAGGTGAGCGTGGTCAGCGCCCCGGCCGCGGGGACCTTCTCCCGGGAGACCAGCATCGGCACCAGCGCCATCAGCGCCGAGCCACTGATCCCCCCGGCCAGTCCGTCCGTCACGGCCGCGGCATAGATCACCGCGAGGAACGGATCGGGCAGCAACGCATTGATTCCCAGCGCCAGGAACGCCAGCCCCGCGGCCGACCGGGAGAAGGAGATCACGGTGCGCCGGTCGTACCGGTCGGCGATCACGCCACCGCCCAGACTGCCGGCGAACAACGCGACCGCCATCGCCGTGGACACCCCGGCGACGTGCAGACTCGAACCGGTGAGCTGATAGACCTGCACCGGCAGGGCCACCATCAGAAGACCGATACCGAGAACAGAAACCAGTCGCGCACCGAAGGCACAGCGAAACCGCCGGCTCTCCCGCAACGGAGAGATATCGATGAGGAGGCCGGCGGGGGCTTTCACTTGAACTGCTCCGAGATCAGGTCGAGGGTGCTCATGACGCCGCGGTAGTCCGGCCGGTAGCTGGTGGCCGGCAGTTCGTAGACCAACTTGTCCTTGAACGCGGGCAGCTGGGCGTACAGCGGATCCTTCGCGAGATCGGCCGCGCTCTTGGCGCCGCTGAGCGGGACGACGAACACGACGGGCGCGTCCACGACCTTCGTCAGCAGTTCGGGGCTGAACCCGAACCAGTCGGCCGAGGGATTGACCTCCGGATTACCGGCCTTGGCCAGCACCTTGTCGTCGGCCTTGAAACCCAGTTCGGCCAGCAGCGTCGGCAGCGCGGCGTTCGGCAGGATCATCTTCGGCTGGCCGTCGGCGGCGGACTGGAAATAGCCGATCTGCTGCCCCGGAACCTTGATCGCCGCGGAAACCTGCTTCACCTTGTCGTCGTAGGCCGAGATCAGGTCACCGACCTTGTCGGCGCGGTTGACCACATCGGCGATCTGCTTCAGCTGGTCCTGCCATCCGGTCACATTGCCGGGCAGCAGCACCGTCGGCGCGATCGCGCTGAGCTGGTCGTAGGCGTCCACCGACTGTTTGGCCGGGAAGCCCTGTCCGCCACCGATGATCAGATCCGGCTGGATCGAGGCGACGAACTCCACGTTCACCGCCTGGCCGACCGGCACCATCTGGGTGCCCTGTTCCTTCGCGGCATCGGCCCAGGTCTGCGGGAAATCGGCATTGCGGCCGCTGACGCCGAGCACGCGCGGGTCCGCGGCGGCCACCGGAACATCCAGGTCGTAGAGGTAGCCGGCCAGCGCGCCGTTGAGCACCACGATCCGCTGCGGATCCGCGGGCACCTCGATCGTGCCCTTCTCGGTCTGGATCGGACGGGTCCCGGACGCGGCGGCGGGCTCGGTATCGGAGCTGCAGCCGGCGACCGCGACGACCGCGACGAACAGACCGACCACGAGGCGTAGCCGGGCCGCGAAGCGGCTGTGGGATAACAGCGACATAGGTGTTCTACTTTCTTTCTCGAACCGCCGGGGCACCGGATGGTGACGCGGCGAAGTCTCGGCGTCGGCGACGCTCGGGGTGCTCACCGAGCGCACGTCAGGTCCGCAGGGCCGGTTCGGTATCGAGCAGGGCGGCGACCTCCGACCAGCCGTCCTCGGACACGATTCCGAAATGGGTGTAGGGCAACCGGCGCGCGATGATCCGGGCTCCGGCGGCCCGCCAGCCCGCCAGCT
>JABFXT010000628.1 GCA_013361595.1 Nocardia sp.
AGGGCCTTACCGCTCGACTTGCATGTGTTAAGCACGCCGCCAGCGTTCGTCCTGAGCCAGGATCAAACTCTCCGTTGAAGACTCACAATCACACCCGAAGGCGCAATCAAAAGTACAAACTAGAGTCCGAAAACCTAGCAAAACAAATCGCCAGCTGGAATTTAGCTGACTTAAATGTTCGGCCCTCCACACGGGGGTATGAAGAACCGAAACCAAATTAAATATTTGGCACTGACATTCATCAACACACTATTGAGTTCTCAAAGAACACACGCACACATCTCAGCGACTGGAGTAATCCAGGGCTTCAATGGGGCAGGTTTTCTAGCTTAACCGGCCAGTGGCTCAGAGTCAAACTCCGCATCTTCGGCCGGTCTGCCAGGCGCTCCTCGTACTACCTCGTTATCCCTGGTCCCTCCGGCTCGGCGTTTCCGCCTCGCTCCGGGCCCCTGGTCGGTGTCCGTGTCGCTCTGACTTGGATAAAGTTACGCGGCGGGGAACGCTACGTCAAATCGCGTGTTCGGCGGCGTGTTTGCGCAGTTCAGAGGCTTGCCGAGAGGCGATTCGGTGGGCCGGATCGCAGAACTGTGACCCAGCCCACCAAGATCAATTCGCCGGAAGCCGCCGCGCACCCGCGAAATTCCGCTTCCCCCGGCGCAATACGAGCCACTGTCCGTGCAGGTAGTCGCTGGTTTCCGGGGTCCAGTCGAGGTCCTTCACGCGCTCGTTGTTGACCGACGCTCCGCCCTCGTTGACCGCTCGGCGAGCCGCTCCACGGCTTTCACAGAGGCCCGCGGCCACCAGAAGATCGACGATCGTGTCGTTTCCGGGGACCACCTCGGCGACCTTCCCGTCTACCGCCGCTTCCCGCAGTGCGGCGGCAAGAGTGGGTTCGTCGAGATCGCGGAGTTCACCGCGACCGAACAGGGCCTGACTCGCCAACTGCACCGAGCGCGTGTTCTGTTCGCCGTGCACCAGCGTGGTCATCTCCGCCGCCAGCCGGCGCTGCGCTTCCCGCGCGTGCGGCCGTTCGGCCGTGGCCACTTCGAGTTCGGCGAGTTCGGCGCGATCCAGGAAGGTGAACCAGCGCAGGTACCGGACCACATCGGCATCGGCGGTATTCACGAAGTACTGGTACCAGGCGTACGGGCTGGTCAGCTCCGGGTCGAGCCAGAGACTGCCGCCGCCGGTGGATTTACCGAACTTCTTCCCGTCCGCGGAGGTCACCAGCGGCACCGTCAACGCGTGCACCGCGGCACCGTCGACGCGCCGGTTCAGTTCCACCCCGGCGATGATGTTGCCCCACTGATCCGAACCACCCACCTGCAGAACACAGTCGTGCTGACGACGCAGCTGCAGGTAGTCGTTGGCCTGCAACAGCATGTAGCTGAACTCGGTGTAGGAGATGCCCTCCCCGTCCAGCCGGCGTTTGACCGTGTCACGGGCGAGCATCACGTTGACCGAGAAGTGCTTGCCGATATCGCGCAGGAAATCGATCGCGCTCAGCGAACCGGTCCAGTCCATGTTGTTCACGATGAGTGCGCCGGTCGGGGAATCGTCCAGGTCGACGAACCGCTCGAGCTGTGAACGGATCCGGCCGGCCCAGTCCGCGACGGTATCGGCGGAGTTCATCGTGCGCTCACCGACATCGCGTGGATCGCCGATCAAACCGGTGGCGCCACCGGCGAGCACGACCGGACGGTGACCCGCCCGCTGGAAGCGTTTCAGCGCCAGCAGTGGCACCAGATGACCGGCGTGCAGACTCGCCGCCGTGGGATCGAAGCCGGCATAGAGACTGCGCGGGCCCGCGCCCAGCGCCTCCCGGAGCGCGTCGAGGTCGGTGGACTGCGCGATCAGACCGCGCCAGGTCAGTTCGTCGATGATGTCGCTGCTCACGGCTCCATCTTCGCGTACGTCCGCAACTACATCACGGCCGGTGCGGCCCTCGCCGCCCACTCCCCGAGACCGGCGTGGCCCGCCTTCGTGAACAGGTGCCCGCCCGTTTCGTCCCGCCCGGCGGGCCGGGCCCGCGCCTGCGTCCGGGCGCCCGGACCGTGCCGGAGGCACTGACGAACGAAGGAATCCCTCCTCTGGCACCGGTGTGAGGCGTCGTCCCCGCGGCGATGCCGGATACACAACCGCCGCCGGGACGAGACGGGTGGGCAACTGCCGGTGACAGCGAGAGCGGCCGAAATCGATATCGGCCCGCCCTACGATCGGCGGCCCGCCCTACGATCGGCGGGTCGCACCGGCGATCGGCGCGTCGCACCGGCCGGGCGGGCGGAGTTCCCGGTCAGGCGGATCTGTCGATACGCGGCGCGCGCGGGCTGCGCCGATAGACCGAAACCGCTGGGGAGGCGGCCAGCCAGACCCGCCAGGGGCGGTCGGCCTCGGCGCTCACCCCGACGCGCGGCCCGGCGGCGATCTGCGACGCGTCCACCGGGCGGCCCAGTTCCAACCGGATCGGTGAGTCGGGCGCGAAGACATCCGTGCCGTAGTCGCTCAACCCGATACCGAGCGCACTGCCCAGGTTGCCGGGGCCTTTGGCCAGCCCGGCATCCGCCCGCGCGCCGGGCCGGCGGCTGCGGGCGGTATCGATACCGGCCACGATCTCGGCCGCACGCAGCAGCACACCGCCGGCCACCCCGTCGGGCCCGCTGATGATGTTGACGCAGGTGTGCATGCCGTAGCTGAAATAGCAGTAGAGCCGGCCCGGCGGACCGAACATCACCGTGTTGCGCGGGGTGCGGCCGCGCGCGGAGTGCGCGGCCGGGTCGTGCCAGGGCCCGGCGGGATCGCCACCGTAGGCCTCGACCTCGACGATGCGGGCGCCCACCGGGCCCGCCCACAGTGTCGCGCCGAGCAGGCGCCGGGCGGCGGTCAGCGGATCGACAGCCAGTTCCTCAGCACTCACGCCTGGATTGTCGCAGCCGATGCCGACACCGTGACCGCGCGGTGCGCACCGGTGGACCGCGCAAGCGGGGGGACGGATCGATCCGCTTCCGGTCTTGCGGTGACCGCGGTTCGTGCGAATAATTCATCATGTAGTGAATTCAACACTCGATGAATAGAGGCGAGTCATGTCCGAAACCGGCACCGAGCCCGCGGTGGAGGTGCGCAACCTCACCGTGCACCGCGGCAAACGGGAAGTGCTGCACGATATTTCGCTGAGCATCCCGCGCGGATCGATCACCGGACTGCTCGGCCCCTCCGGCTGCGGGAAGACCACGCTCATGCGGAGCATCGTGGGCACCCAGCTGGTGTCCACCGGCGAGATCACCGCGCTGGGGCTCCCGGCGGGCAGCGCGGCGCTGCGGCGACGGATCGGGTATGTCACCCAGGCGCCGAGCATCTACGCCGATATCAGCGTTCGTGAGAATGTCGCCTACTTCGCCGCGCTCTACGGCGGGGGCCGCGATGCGGTCGAATCCGCGCTGAGCGCCGTGGGCCTGCTCGACCAGCGGTCACAGCGCGGCGACGAACTGTCCGGTGGGCAGCAGACCCGGGCTTCCCTCGCCTGCGCGCTGGTGGCCGGACCCGAACTGCTCGTCCTCGACGAACCGACCGTCGGGTTGGACCCCGTTCTCCGGGTGGAGCTGTGGAAACAGTTCCACGAACTGGCCGCCGGCGGCACGACTCTGCTGGTGTCGAGCCATGTGATGGACGAGGCCGAACACTGCGACCGGCTGCTGCTCATGCGCGAGGGCGATCTCCTGGCGCAGCTGAGCCCCGACGAACTCCGCGAACGCACCGGTGAACAAAACCTCGAACAGGCATTTCTCGCCCTCATCACCTTGGGAGCCCCGGCATGAGCGATCAGCGCACGGAAACCGCCGCCACCTCCGGTATCCCCCGGAACGGACCCACCGGGCGATGGCCGGGCGGGCCCCGGCCGGGGATGGCCTACCTGGCGACTACCACGCGGATCCTGCGGCAACTACGCAACGACCACCGGACCGTCGCGATGATCCTGGTGGTCCCGGCGCTGCTGATGACCCTGCTGTACTTCATCTATCAGGATGTACCGGCCGCTCCCACCCAATCGACCACGCTGTTCGACCGGGTCGGCATCAGCATGCTGGGCATTCTGCCGTTCATCGTGATGTTCCTGATCACCGCGATCGCCATGCAGCGGGAACGCACTTCGGGAACGCTGGAACGGCTGCTCACCACCCCGCTGAGCAAACTCGATCTGCTCGGCGGATACGGCAGCGCGTTCTCGCTCGCGGCGGCCGCCCAGGCGGCGGTGGCCTGCCTGGTGTCGTTCGGATTACTGGGCCTGGCGGCAGCCGGAAACCCCGGATGGGTGGTGCTGATCGCCATGGTCGACGCGATTCTGGGGGTCGCGCTGGGGCTGCTGTGCAGTGCGTTCGCCCGTACCGAGTTCCAGGCCGTCCAGTTCATGCCGCTGGTGGCGGCGCCGCAGATCTTCTTGTGCGGCCTGCTGGTACCCCGGTCTCAACTGCCCGGCTGGCTGGAGGTGATCAGCGACGTCATGCCGCTGAGCTACGCGGTCGACGCGCTGCACGAGGTCTCGGTACATACCGACCCCACCGGGCTGATGTGGCGCGATCTGGCGATCGTCGCCGGGTTCGCCGTGGTGGCCCTCTGCCTGGCCGCGGCGACACTACGCCGCCGGACCGCATGAGCGCGGCGGAGGCGCGCCCGGGCCGGTCGGGCCGTCGCCCCGGACAGTCGGGCACTCGGGCGGCGATTCTCGCCGCGGCCCGGGAACGGTTCGCGAAGGTGGGATTCGACAAGACCTCGATCCGGGCGGTCGCGGCCGCCGCCGAGGTCGATCCGGCCCTGGTGCACCACTATTTCGGCACCAAACAACAGTTGTTCGCGGCGGTGGTGGAGCTACCGGTCGATCCGGAGGTGGTGCTGCGGCAGGTGGACGCGGTACCACTGGAGCGGCTCGGCGAAACCATGGTCGCCGCGGTGGTGGGCCTGTGGGATTCCCCGGCGGGTACCGGTGCGGTGGCGCTGGTGCGCAGTATGGTCGCGAACGGTGATACGTCCCTGGCCAGGGATTTCCTGCTGTCGGTGGTCCTGGAGCGGGTGCGGCGGCGGATCGCCACCGATACCGACGACGGCCGGCTGCGGGTGGCCTTGGCCGCCTCGCAGATGGCAGGCCTGGTGATCTCCCGCAAGATCCTGGATCTGCGGCCGGTGAGCGGTTTGCCGCTGCCGCAGCTCGTGGCGGCTGTCGGGCCGGCGGTGCAGCGGTATCTCACCGGGGATCTGGGTCAGGACTCACCCGCCGGCGGGGAGCCCTGACCCGGCGGTGTCATTCCCCGAACTGGCGCGCGAAATCGGCGTGTTCGGCATCGTCGACGCTGCGCGCCTCATCGGCGAGCAGCACCGGGATACCGCTGTCGATGGGATAGGCCAGCCGCAGCCGCGGGTTGTACAGCAGATCCGCGCCGTCGGCGGCGCGCACCAGATGCAACTGGCCTTTGTCCCGCGGGCACGCCAGCAGACTCAGCAGGGTGGGGTCCAGAATGGTTTCCTCCGACATGGGCTTCAACCTACCGGTCGGCGGAACGAGATATACCGGTGGCCGAAATAGCTGCCGACCGCGACGGCGCCCATCACAACGACAGCGGCGGGAGCTCGCGGGAATCCGAACACGGTGACAGCGAGCTCGAGCAGTAACGCATTGGCGACGAGTCCGCCGCTGTTGACAGCCAGGAAACCCGCCAGATCCCGGAGGATCCGGCCGCGGACACGGAACACCAGCCTGCGATGCAGTACGAACGCGATCCCGACCCCGGTGGCGTACGCGGCAGCTACGGCCACCGACGGCGGAACCGCTGCCCCGGGCAGCCACAGCCAGCCGACGGTCAGCCCAATTCCCATCGCCGTGTTGACCACGCCCACCACGGCGAAGGCGAGCTCCTGCCGGCGGACCAGCCGCAGCAGCGGGCCGGGGTCGGCGGGTTCGGCCGGTACGGAGGCACAGGTATCGGCCGGTTGTCCGGCGGAACCGGTCATAGGCGCACGACCACCAGATCGGGTTCGCCGGCGACCGGTTCGGTGGGTGGCGGCACCGGCGGCTCCGCTCGGCGCCGGCGGCCGCGCCGGTATTCGATCTCCAGGATCGCGAGACCGACCGACCCGGCTGCCGCGAGCGCCGCGCCGATCTTCCAGCCCGGCGGCCGCCAGGTGAGTTCGAGGTCGCCCCCGCGGGTGCCGGGCGGAATGTCGACGGCCACGAAACTGTCGGCGACCACATCGATCGGGATCGGCCGGCCGTCGAGGTGGGCCCGGTACCCGGGCCAGCCCAGTCTGGCGAAGACCACTCGGCCGCCGTCGGGTGCATCGACGCGGGCCCGGCTGGTGGTGTCGGATTCGGCGGTCGCACCGACGGTGACACCGTCGGTATGGGAGATCCGGCCGGTGCGGCCCGATACCGGCCCGGACTCGCGTTCGAGCACCTCGATGTACCGGTCGTGTCCCGGGTAGTCGACCCATTTCCAGCCCGGCGGCGCGGGCTGCTCGCGAGCGTCGGGAAAAAGGGCACGTTGCAGCACGACGCGGTCGACCAGCATCAAGTCCACCAGTGGGCGCCCGGTCTCGGGTTCGGGCGCGAACGCCCGCCGGTAGGCGTCGGGGCAGACGCTGACATCCCAGCGCATACACAGCAGATGACCGAAGTAGAAATGACCGTTCGGGGTGTAGCCGCCCACATAGTCCAGCTCCAGGTTCTTGGCATAGTTGCCGAAGGCCAGTGATCCGTAGGCGCCGTCGAGGGTGCGCTCGGCGGGGGCGATCAGTGCGCGGTCGCCCAGTTGCAGCGTGGTCCCCGGGAAATCGGGGAAGGCAGCTTTCATCTCCGACCGTTTCGCGGGCAGATTCCAGCTCATCGGTGTGGGTTGCGCCGCGTGCACCTGCAGGTAGGCGATAGGCGCCACCGCGGCGAGGGTCAGCAGACAGGCCGCGGCGCGACCGCGTGTCCGGCCCAGCCATACGACCACCGCGCCCAGCGCGCCGACCCCGGCGGCCGCCACGAGATGAGCGGCCACCGCCTCCGGCGCGGCCGCGGCGGAGCGCGCGAGCAGTAACGACACCAGTAGCCCGGCCGCGATCCCGCGGCGCCGGCTCCCGGCGACGGTGCCGAACCGGCCGAGCAGTACACACACCAGCACCAGCAGCGCCAAGGCGACCATCGGCAGTACCCGGGCCGGCCAGCGCAGCGGTCCCATGGTGCCGGGGCCGGCGGTCCACAGCAGGGTCAGGACCGCGAACAGCGCCGGACCGCTCAGCTCCCGGGCCGCGGCCGCGGCGCGCTTCCAGTCGACGAATGCCAGCGCCGGGATCAGGAACCAGGCGATATAGACCATCGGCAGCGGCTGCACATATCCCCACCAGGAGGTGAAAGCCGGCAGGGTACTGGGCAGGCTCGCGTTCAGCGATTCCGACCACGGTACGGCCAGGAACTGGTCGTTGCGGATCTCCGACGCGCCGCGCCAGGTGACATCCGCGGTGAGCAGGCTCGGCAGATAGGTCGCCAGCCCGGCGAGCGCAGCGCATCCGGCGACCACGGCGAGCCGGAGCACCGGACCCCACTGCCGCCGGTACACGAACTCACCGACCAGCACCGTGGCGAACAGGACACCGGCTTCGACGGCGGGAAAGACGTATTGCACCGAGATCGTCAGATAGAGGAAGACGAACACCGGAACGGGACCGCCGCGACCGCGGGCGAAGCGCACACCGGACGCCCAGGCATGGACCAGCCAGGCCGTCCCGGTGAAGGCGGTCATCCAGCTGGCCGCGTCGAAGAAGAGCAGGAAACCGCTGCACGGAACGGCCACACCGGCCACCGCCGACCAGGCCGGGTGCGCGCCGTAGGCCAGGCAGACCCGGTAGACGCCGAGTCCGAGAACAATCCCGACCAGCAATTTCACCACTGTCGCGTAGAGCGCGAGATCATCCACCGATACCGCGAGAAGATCGATGAGCAGCTGCGGCGGATTGAGCAGCCCGGCCTCTTCGATCGCGTAATTACCGGCCAGCCAATGCTCCGGAACCAGGACCGGGAACCGGCCCTCCCGCAGGGCCCGGCCGGTCATCACCCACAGCGGCGCGTACTGGGCTTCGGTGTCGTCGGTGTAGAAATGCCGGGAGTTCGCCAGCAGGACAGCGAGATAGGCGACGAGCACCCCCGCCGCACATATCAGACCCCACCGCAACACTTCCCGCCGATTCTCGGCTCGACCATGCGCCACGGGTCCCAGACCCTACCTCCCGCATCGGGTTCCGCGGCCGTAACGACGCGCATCCGAATCTGCCCGCGCCACGCCGGGTGCGCCTGCTAGAGTTCGCATTTCTCGGGCTCACCAGCGTCATCGAGACCCGGCACGCGTTATCCACCGTCGAAAGTCGATCTCGCCAATGCCGTTTTCGCCCAGGTTCGCTCCCACCCCGGTCACCGGCCGGCCCCCGGTCGGTCCGCTCTTCCCGCCGGATACTTCGGCCGTGCCGTGGCCGGAGCCGACGATCCCGCGCACCGCTCCGGATTCCGATTCGCCCGAAGTATGCGGTATTTCGGTCGTCGTCCCGGTCTATCGCGGTGAACAGACCGTCGCCGCACTGGTACGCGAGCTGCACACCCTGACCACA
>JABFXT010000409.1 GCA_013361595.1 Nocardia sp.
CGGTGTTCAGGCGGGCGGCAATCAAATGGTCGCGGCGGCTGCCGCGCAGCACGCTGACCAGCCGGGCCAGGCCCTCGTATCGGAAACCGTGCCTGCGGGCCGTGGCGGCGGACGGGTGATTGCCGACGAAGGCGCGCCAGTGGATACGGGTCAGGCCCATCCCGTCCGGGTCGAAGCCGAAATCGCAAACCAGTGCGACGGCCCGGGACATCAGTCCCTGCCGGCGGTGGTCGGCGGCGATCCAATAGCCGATCTCGGCGGAGCCCTCGTCCTGCGGCCGGACACCGAGTCCTATGGTGCCGACCAGCCGACCGTGCTCGCCCAGCCGGACAGCCCAGGTGGGGCTGCTACCCGCCCAGCCCTCGGCCGATCTGGCGCGGACGAAGTACTCCGCGTCGCCGCGACCGTAGGGCACCGGGATCGTCACCCATTCGGCGATCGCCGGGTCCTGACAGCATTCGACGATCGCCTCGATATCGGAGTCCACCGGCCGGCTCAGCCAGACGGTCCCGTCGGTCAATATGCGCTCCTCCACCCGACGATGGTGGCAGCCCGGACGGGTCCCGGGCATCCGAATTCTCGGTTGCGCGCGGTCGGGGCGCCGCCCGGCCCGGCCGCCGCCCGCCGTAGAATTCCGGCGGTGGTAGCCGCGCTTCTCGCCGACCTGTTCGAATCCCATCGTGGACATCTGCTGGCGGTGGCCTACCGGCTGACCGGCAGCGTCGCCGATGCGGAGGACGCGGTGCAGGAGAGCTGGCTGCGCCTGGCCGGGACCTCGCAGTCGGAGATCGAGGATCTGCGCGCATGGCTGACCACCGTGGTCTCCCGGCTCTGCCTGGACCGGTTGCGCAGCGCCGCCGTACGCCGGGAAAGCTATATCGGCCAATGGTTACCGGAGCCCGTCGTGACACCGCTGACCGGCGCTCCGGGCCCGGACCCGCTCGCGTCCGTGGTGCTGCGCCAGGAGTTCCGCATGGCCGCGCTGGTGGTGCTGGATCAGCTCACTCCGCCACAGCGCGTGGCGTTCGTACTGCTCGAAGGCCTGGCGATTCCCTACGGCGAGATCGCCGGAATCCTCGACATCACCCCGGAGGCCGCCCGGCAACTGGCCGCCCGCGCCC
The DNA here is from genome assembly GCA_013361595.1 of Nocardia sp. Lineage (GTDB taxonomy): Bacteria > Actinomycetota > Actinomycetes > Mycobacteriales > Mycobacteriaceae > Nocardia. The sequence goes on from JABFXT010000409.1 coordinate 1,122, forward strand.
GCAAGGTCGTCCGTGAACAGACCCCGCCGGTCGCCGCCGACGGTGAGCACGAGACCGCGGTCCAGAAATTGCTGGTCGCGCTGAGCTCCGGCGACGCACGAGCGGTAGCGGCGGTACTGCATCCCGACGCGGTGATGATCGGCGACTCCGGTGGTACCACGCCAACCGCGCGCAATATGGTCTTCGGCCCGGACAAGGTCGCCCGGCTGTTCCTCGGTCTCATCCGTCGCTACGGCCTGGACCGGCCCGGCGTCGATTTCGTCGCCGAGGATCTGGAGTTCGTGCGGGTCAACGGGCAGCTCGGCATGCTCGTCCGCGCCCGCCCGGGCGACGACGAATATCCCGGATTCCCCTCGCGCGTACTCGGATTCACCGTGGTGGACGGCGTGATCCAGGGCGCCTACGACCATGCCAATCCGGCGAAACTGCGCGGGGTCCGATTACGCTGAGCGGACTGTTCAGGCAGCAGCCGGACGGGTCCGGTCGGTGAGCAGCAGTGCCGCCATCGTCCCCAGCACCGAACCCATCAGCAGCCGCTGGATACGCAACCACAGTGGTCGTCCGCCGAGGAATCCGGCCACCGTGCCCGCCGTGCACACGATGAGGGCGTTGATCGCGAGCGCGACCGTGATCTGAACCGCGCCCAGGCACAGGCTCTGTGCCCATACCGGGCCGGCGCCGGGCGCGACGAACTGCGGAATCAACGCCAGATACATGACGGCGATCTTCGGGTTCAGCAGATTGGTCACCAGCCCCATCGTGAACAGCCGCCGGGCCGGATCGCGGGGCAGCGGTTCGGGAGTGAACACCGATACCGCGCCCGGCCGGATCGCCTGCCAGGCCAGCCACAGCAGATAACCGGCCCCGGCCACCTTCAGCGCCGTATACAGCGCGGGGACCAGGGTGAACACGGCCGTGATCCCGGTCGCGGCCGCGGTCAGATACACCCCGAAGCCGGCGGCGACGCCCGTCAGCGAGATCATTCCGGCCCGCCGCCCCTGCGAAATCGTGCGGGAAACCAGGTACATCATATTGGGGCCGGGCGTGAGGACCAGGCCGAGCGCGGCCACCGCCACCCCGGCCGCCGCCGCGATTTCGATCATGGATCTCATACTGGCCATCCGGAATGCCGCTGTCTCGGACCAGTTGACACCTGCTGGACTGGTCACTCCCGCTCCCGGACCAGGCCCCGCCGACCCGATCGACCATCACCCACCACCCACCGACCCACCCCACCTATGCCGGCCCGACCGTTGAATCCCGGCGCAACCCAATGAGTCGAGTTTTACGAGACACCTCAAAGGGTTGAGGCCCGTCTCGCCGTTCAGGCCGCGAAAGCGCCAG
>JABFXT010000137.1 GCA_013361595.1 Nocardia sp.
GCTGGATCTCGACAGTTACCCGGCCGATCCGATCACGGATGCGGATCGGGTGTGGCCGTTGACTCCGGCGAATACCGCGTATGTGATCTACACGTCGGGTTCGACGGGTCTGCCCAAGGGTGTTGTGGTCACGCATGCCGGTGTGGCGAACTTCAGTGCCGAGCAGGTCGAGCGTTACCGGTTGACCGCGGAGTCGCGGGCGTTGGCGTTCGCGTCGCCGTCGTTCGATGCTTCGATCCTGGAACTGCTCCTCGCGGTGGGTTCGGCGGGTGCGCTGGTCGTGGTGCCCACAGGTACCTATGGTGGTGCCGAACTTGGTGAGTTGATCGCTGGTGAGGGTGTGACGGTCGGCCTGATCACGCCGTCGGTTTTGGCGTCGCTGGATCCGGCGGATCTGGCGGGTATGGAAGTGATCATCGCCGGTGGTGAGGCCATCTCGGCGGATCTGATGGCGAAATGGTCGACCGCCCCGGAGGGCGGGGTCGCGCGTCGGTTCCACAATGCCTACGGTCCGACCGAGGCGACGGTCGCCACGAACATCAGTGGTGTGCTGAGTGCCGGTGACCGGGTCACGATCGGTGGTCCGGTGCGGGGTATGCGCGCGCTGGTGTTGGACGATCGGTTGAATCCGGTGCCCGAGGGGGTGGCCGGTGAGCTGTATGTCGGTGGGATCCAGCTGGCGCGTGGTTATCACGCGCGGGCCGGTTTGACCGCTGGGCGGTTCGTGGCGGATCCGTTCGGTGCGGTGGGGGCGCGGTTGTATCGCACGGGTGACATCGTGCGGTGGCGTCGTGACGGTGCCGGTGATCCGGTGGTGGAGTATGTGGGTCGTAATGATTTCCAGGTGAAGGTCCGTGGTTTCCGGATCGAACTGGGCGAGATCGACGCGGCGCTCAGCGCGCACCAGAGCGTGAACTTCGCGGTGACGACGGGTCATACGAATACCGCCGGGGTGGTGTCCCTGGTCGCGTACGTCGTGGCGACACCGGATCACGTGGTCGACGCGGCCGAATTGCGCGATTTCGTCGGGGAGCGGCTGCCGTCGTACATGGTGCCGGCGTCGGTCATGGTGCTCGACGAGGTCCCGCTGACCCCGGCCGGCAAACTGGACCGTAAGGCGTTGCCGGAGCCCGCCTTCGAGGCACGCGAGTTCCGGGCGCCCTCGACACCGGTCGAGGTGATCGTGGCCGGTGTCCTCGCCGACCTCCTCGGTGTGGAACAGGTGGGCGTCGACGACGATTTCTTCGCACTCGGCGGGAACTCGCTGATCGCGACCCAGGTCGTGGCGCGACTGGGCGTGGCACTGAATACACACGTGCCGGTCCGGGAACTGTTCGAGGCGTCCGTTGTCGGCACCCTGGCCGCCCGGCTCGAAGAGCAGGTCGGTTCCGGCGGGCGTCCGCCACTGGTGGCCCAACCCCGGCCCACCCGGGTGCTGCCTTCGGGCGAGGTCGTGCAGCGGATCCCGCTGTCCCTGGCGCAGCAGCGGATGTGGTTCCTGAACTGGTTCGATTCCGGTTCCAAGGCCTACAACATCCCGATGGTCATCCGGTTGACCGGGCAGCTCGACATTCCGGCCATGCGGCAGGCGGTCGGCGATCTGGTCGCGCGGCACGAGGTGCTGCGGACTGTGTACCCGGAGACCGAATCCGGTCCGATGCAGGTGATCCTGCCGGTGTCGGGTGCGGTGCCGGAACTGGAAGTGCGGCCGGTGGCCGCGGACGCGGTGGCAGCCACCGTATCCGAGCTGATGGCGGTGACCTTCGATGTCGCCGAGCAGGTGCCGTTGCGGATCACGCTGCTGCGGGTCGACGACGCCCCCGCGGATGCCGACGCAGAATACGTACTCGCCGCGGTCGTGCACCACATCGCCGGTGACGGACTGTCGGTACCGCCGCTGACCCGGGATCTGATGACCGCGTATGTCGCGCGGGCGGCCGGCTCGGCCCCGGAGTGGGCCCCGCTACCGGTCCAGTACGCCGATTACGCGATCTGGCAGCGCGCGTTGCTGGGCGACGAGGCCGACCGGGAATCGCTGGCGGCCCAGCAGATCGCCTACTGGCGGTCGGCACTGGCCGATATTCCGGATCAGCTGGACCTGCCGGCGGATCATCCGCGCCCGGAGCAGCAGTCGTTCGCCGGTGGTCGCGTGGCGATCAGTGTCGACGCCGAGATCCACACCGGTCTGCTGCGGTTGGCGCGGGAACACGGCACAACCCTGTTCATGGTGGTGCATTCCGCTTGGGCGCTGCTGCTTTCGCGGCTCTCCGGCACCGACGACATCACGATCGGTACGCCGGTCGCCGGTCGTGGCGAGCAGGCGCTCGACGATGTGATCGGTATGTTCGTCAACACCCTGGTGCTGCGGACCCAGGTGGACTCCGGAGCGACCTTCGCGGATCTGCTGGCCCGGCAGCGGCAGCTGGATATCGAGGCATTCGCGCACGCGGATGTGCCGTTCGAGCGGCTGGTGGAGGCACTCGACCCGGAGCGGTCGACCGCACGCCAGCCGCTGTTCCAGGTCGGGTTCACCTTCCAGAACATGGCGCAGTCGAGTCTGGAACTGCCGGGGTTGACGGTATCGGCGGTCGATGCCGATATCGAGGTCTCGCAGTACGACCTGAACCTCACCCTGGGTGAGGTCCACGGCGACGCCGACGATATGAGCGACGCAGGGCCCGCGCTCCTGCCCGACGGACGCGGTCTGGGTGGTTACCTGACCTTCGCCACGGACCTGTTCGAGGCGGAAACCGTCGAGACCTTCGCCGCTCGGTTCGTGCGGATTCTGCGTGCGATCGCCGCCGATCCACAGCGCCCCGTCGGCGATATCGATGTGCTCGGTGACACCGAGCGCTCGAATGTGCTGCGCCATTGGGTGAGTACCGGTGCCGATGCGGGTGCGGGAGTGTTCACCGTCGACGGAGATCCGGTCGACGCGCCGGAAACGGCGACTCTCGCGAGCCTTTTCGATGCGGTCGTCGGCGTGCACGGGCAGCGGACCGCGGTGAAGTTCGAATCCGATCAGCTCAGCTATGCCGAGTTGGACCGGCGGGCGAATGCCCTGGCGCGGCGGTTGATCGCCGCGGGAGCCGGCCCGGAATCGCTGGTGGCGGTATTGCTGCCCCGATCGCTGGATCTGGTGGTGGCACTGCTGGCGGTGATCAAGTCGGGCGCCGGATACGTGCCCGTGGATCCCGACTCGCCGAACGAGCGGATCGCGTACGTGCTCGCCGATGCCGGTCCGGAGGCCGTGATCCTGGACGCCTCGGTGACCGCGGATCTGCCCGCGGACCTGCCGCGGGTGATGCTGGACGGTGCCGACGGCGATATCGGCGACGCGCCGATCACCGACGACGACCGGCTCGCCCCGTTGCGGCCGGACAACACCGCCTATGTCATCTACACCTCCGGTTCGACCGGCCGCCCGAAGGGCGTCGCGGTGGCGCACCGCAATGTGGTGCGGTTGTTCGCCAACACCGATCGCGAGTTCGGTTTCGGACCCGACGATGTGTGGACCCTGTTCCACTCGTACGCGTTCGATTTCTCGGTGTGGGAGCTGTGGGGTCCACTGCTGTTCGGCGGAACTTCGGTGGTGGTGGATTACTACACGACACGGTCGCCGGAGCAGTTCCTGGAATTGCTGCGTGCCGAGCGGGTGACAGTACTGAACCAGACGCCGTCGGCGTTCTACCAGCTGGCCGAGGCCGATCGGACCGCCCCCGCCGATGCCGCTCCGCTCGCGCTGCGCTCGGTGATCTTCGGCGGTGAGGCGCTGGAACTGCGTCGCCTCGCCGATTGGGTCGCCCGGCACGGGGACGGTACGACGGGCCGGACCCGCCTGATCGACGGCCGGGAGACGGCGTCGCCGCTCCTGGTGAACATGTACGGCATCACCGAGACCACCGTGCACGTGTCCTATCGCGCGCTGGACGCCGCGGTGGTCGCCGAAGCGGCCGGCAGTGTCGTCGGCCGCGCGCTGGCGGGGCTGAAGACCTATGTGCTGGACGACCGCTTGCAGCCGGTGCCGGTCGGCGTGCCGGGTGAGCTGTACGTATCCGGTGGACAGCTCTCGCGTGGGTATCTGGGCCGGCCGGACCTCTCGGCGGCGCGATTCGTGGCCGATCCGTTCGGTGCGCCCGGTGCGCGCCTGTACCGGTCCGGTGACGTCGCGCGCTGGAATCGTTCCGGTGAACTCGAGTACCTGGGGCGGTCGGACGACCAGGTGAAGATCCGTGGTTTCCGGATCGAGCTCGGCGAGATCGAGGACGCGGTGCTCGCCCTGCCCGGTATCGCGCAGGGCGCGGTGATCGTCCGGGAAGATCGCCCCGGCGATCAGCGGATCGTCGCCTATGTGGTGCTCGAACCCGGTACCGAGCTCGATCAGGACGCGGTACGGGACGGCACGGCAGCGCGGTTGCCCGCCTATATGGTTCCCGCCGCGGTGGTCGCGCTGGACCGGATTCCGTTGACCATCAACGGGAAACTGGACCGCAAGTCCCTGCCGGAACCCGTTTTCGCCTCCGGCGCGGCGTTCCGTGGTCCGCGTAACCCGATGGAGCAGATCGTCGCCGAGGTGTTCGCCGAGGTGCTCGGGGTGGACCGGGTGGGCGTGGACGATTCGTTCTTCGCCCTCGGCGGCGACAGCATCGTTTCCATCCAGCTGGTGTCCCGGGCGAAAGCGCGCGGGGTCGTGTTCACTCCGCGTCAGGTGTTCGAACAGCGCACAGTGGCCGGCCTGGCAGCTGTCGCCGAGGCCGGGGAAGCAGCCGAAGGTGTGCTGTCGCTGCCCGAACTGCCCGGCGGCGGGGTCGGTCGTGCGCCGCTCACCTCGATCGCGCGGTTCATGGTCGAACGGTCCGGTTCCTACGGCCGGTACCACCAGCTGGCGACATTGAGCCTGCCGGTCGGCGTCACCCGGGCGACCATCGCCGCGGTGATGCGACCCGTGCTGGACCGGCACGATATGTTGCGGGCGCGCCTGATCTCCGAGAACGGGGAGTGGGTCGTCGAAACGGCCGAGCCCGGTTCGGTCGATGTGGACGCGCTGATCGATCACACGGTGTTCGATGCCGCCGTCGACGAGCAGCAGCTTCTCGAAACAGTCCAGGCCGCTGTCGATTCCACGCTGGACCGGCTCGATCCCGGCGCCGGTGTGGTGGTCCGGTTCGCGTGGCTGGAACCGGACAGTGCCGACCGGGCGGGGTACCTGGTCGTCGTCGCGCATCACCTGGTGGTCGACGGTGTGTCGTGGCGGATTCTGACTCCCGACTTCCTGCTGTCGGCCGGTGCGCACAGTGCCGGGCAGGAGCCGGAACTGTCGGCGCCGAGTACCTCGATGCGGACCTGGGCGCATGCGCTCGAGGAGCATGCGCACAGCCCGGAGCGGGTCGCGGAGCTCGAGTACTGGCAGACCGTGGCCGCGACCGCCGATCCTCTGCTGACCGGCCGCGCGATGGATCCGGCGGTCGATACCGCCGGAACGGTCGATATCCATTCGGTGGAGGTCTCGCCGGAAGTCACCCAGGCGCTGCTCACCACCGTGCCGAAGTTGTTCCACGGTGGCGTGAACGACGGCCTGCTCACCGCCCTCGTGCTGGCCACCGCCGCGTGGCGGGCCCGCCGGGCGCCCGCGGCGGCGGACGGCGATCCGGTACTGATCCGGCTCGAAGGGCACGGTCGCGAGGAAGAGGTCGTGCCGGGGGCCGATCTGTCCCGCACGGTCGGCTGGTTCACCACCATCTTCCCGGTGCGGTTCGAGCCGGCCGCCGATGCCGAGAACGCGCTCGCCGGCGGCCCGGCCCTGGGGGCGGTGCTCAAGTCGGTGAAGGAACAGCTGCTCGCGGTGCCGGACAAGGGCATCGGTTACGGCTTGCTGCGCTATATGAACCGCGAGACCGCCGACCAGCTGCCGGTCACCCTGCCGGGGCAGGTCAGCTTCAACTATCTGGGCCGATTCGGCGGCGGCGAGATCTCCGCGGAAATACGTGACTTCGGCTGGTTCCAGACGAACGACCTGGTGGTCGTCGGCGCCTTCGATACCGATATGCCGGCGATGGCGCCGCTGGATATCAATGCCGCCGTCCTCGGCGACAAGCTGACCACGCGGATCGGGTATCCCGCCACGCTGCTGACCGCCGATGAGGTCCGCGAGTTCGGTGAACTCTGGGTGCAGGCGCTGGAAGCGGTCGCCCGCCACGTGAATTCCGCCGACGCCGGCGGGCACACCTCGTCCGATTTCGGTCTGGTCGCCCTGTCGCAGGCCGATATCGAGGGGATCGAGCAGCGCTTCCCGATGCCGGTGACCGATGTGTGGTCACTGTCCTCGATGCAGGCCGGTATGTGGTTCCACGCGCAGCTCGCCGCGGAATCGGTCGACGTCTACACCGCGCAGGTGGTGCTGACGCTGACCGGCCGGGTGGACGCCGACCGCTTGCGGGCGGCGGCGCAGGCCCTGCTCGATCGGTACGAGAACCTGCGCACCGCTTTCGTCACCGATCACGCGGGCAACCCGGTACAGGTCGTCCTGCAGGACGTGCCGGTCGACGGGACCGAGCACGACCGCAGCAGCACCCGGACGGCCGCCGACCTCATCGAGGCGGACCGGTTGCGGCGCTTCGATCTCACCGCGCCGCCGCTGCTCCGGTTCACCCTGATCAAGACCGGCCCGGAGACCTGGCAGTTCGTGGTGTCGAACCATCACATTCTGCTCGACGGCTGGTCCATGCCGCTGCTCATGCGGGATCTGCTGACGCTGTACGCGGTCCGGGCCGATACCGGTGCGCTGCCGATGGCCCATTCCTATCGGGCCTTCCTCGCGTGGGTGAGCCGGCAGGATCGCCGGGTTTCGCTGGAGACCTGGCGGTCGGCACTGGCGGAGATCGACGATCCGACACTGCTGGCCGGCCTCGACGCCGCGGGCTCCGCACACGAGATCACCGCGCTGTCGGGTGAGTACGAGTTCGAGCTCGATCCCGCGGCCACCGCCCGGATGACCGCGCTGGCCACCGAGGTCGGCGTAACAGCGAATACGGTGCTGCAGGTGGCGTGGGCGGTACTGCTGGGCCGCCTGACCGGTCGCGACGACGTGGTGTTCGGTGCCACCGTCTCGGGCCGTCCGCCGGAGCTGCCCGGCGTGGAGACCATGGTCGGGTTGTTCATCAACACGATCCCGGTGCGGGTGCGGTTCGACCGGAACGAATCCGCGCGGACGCTACTGTCCCGGATCCAGGTCGAGCAGGCCGATCTGCTGGACCACCACTATGTGAGCCTGTCCGATATCCATTCGGCGGCCGGGATGGCGACGCTGTTCGACACCCTGCTGGTGTTCGAGTCGTATCCGGTGGATGCCGAGGGCATCCAGGCGGCTGCCGCCGATATCGACGGGATGACGGTGGCCGGCCTCGACGGTGTCGACGCCACGCACTACCCGCTCACCCTGGTCGCCGCGCTCGGCACCACGTTGCGGATCCGGGCCGGTTACCGGCAGGACATGTTCGCCGAGGCCGATGTGCGGCGGATCGCGGACCGGTTGATCCGGACGCTGGACGGGATCGTCGCCGATCCGTCCGTCGCGGTCGGTGATATCGAGCTGCTCGACTCGTTCGAACGCGAACTGGTACTGCGCCGCTGGAACGCGACCGACCGGGCGATCGACGCGCGGTTGCTGCTGGACGAGTTCGCCGGCGCGGTCGACGCGTATCCGGATCGGATCGCGGTGTCGTTCGAGGGCGCCGAGCTGACCTATGCGGAGTTCTCGGGTCGTGTCAACCGTCTCGCACGGCTGCTGATCTCCGAGGGTGTGGGTCCGGAATCGCTGGTCGGGCTGGCATTGCGCCGTTCGGTGGATCTGGTGGTGGCCATGTACGCGGTCGTCACCGCCGGTGGTGCGTACGTGCCGGTGGATCCCGAGCATCCGGCGGAGCGGACCGCGTATGTGCTCGAGACCGCGCGACCGGTCTGTGTGCTGACCACGACAGCCGATGCCGGTTCCGTCCCCGCGGGGACAGGGGTGCCGGTGCTGGCCGTGGACGAGCTGGAGCTCTCGGGCTACGCCGAAACCCCGGTGACCGATGCCGACCGGGTCGCGCCGTTGCGGGCGTCGAATACCGCGTATGTGATCCGAGCAGGTCTCGGTGGCGCATTTCGTGCCGTCGTTGCTGACGGTGTTCGTGGCGGCGCTTTCGGCTGATGGCGCACCGGCTCGGTGTGGTTCGTTGCGGTTGGTGTTCTCTTCGGGTGAGGCGTTGGCGCCGAAGCCGGCGCAGCGGTTGCGGGAGTTGACCGGGACGGCTGTGCACAATTTGTACGGTCCGACCGAGGCCGCGGTCGATGTCACCTTCCACGAGGTGACTGATGCGGACACGGTTACGGTGCCGATCGGTGCGCCGGTGTTCAACACGCGGGTGTATGTGTTGGATGCGCGGTTGCGGCCGGTGCCGGTGGGTGTCGCGGGTGAGTTGTATCTCGCGGGTTCTCAGTTGGCGCGTGGGTATGTGGCGCGGCCGGATCTGTCGGCGGATCGGTTCGTCGCCGATCCGTTCGAGATCGCGGAGCGGATGTACCGCACGGGTGACCTG
>JABFXT010000134.1 GCA_013361595.1 Nocardia sp.
GGCGAACACCGGCCTCGCGGAACTCTTCGGTGCCGAAACCGGTGACGAGATCGACAAATTCGACCGGTGCCGCTGGCGCAGCGGACCGCACGGAGTGCCGGTGCTGCTCGATGCCGTGGCCTGGTTCTGCGGCCGCATCCTCACCCGCTACGACTTCGGCGATCACATCGGTTTCGTGCTCGCGCCCGAGTCCGGCGAGGCGCCGGCGGACGCCCCGGCGGTGCTTCGGTTGCGCCATGTCACCACCATGACACCGGGACATCCTGCCTGAGAACGGTATTCCGCAGTGGTCAGACGTCGCCGGTGGTGATCCAGTGGTTCATCGCCGCGAAGGTCTGCGGTGCGCTGGGATGCAGGGTGAGGTTATGAGCGACCCCGGGGGCGACGAGTGTGTCGAAATCGGCGGCACCGCTGTAGTAGGGCGCTTCGTTGGCGGCGACGGCGCCGGCGTCGCGGCAGCTGACCGCGAAATTGCAGAAGATATCGTCCTCCGCGCCCATCACCACCAGAACTTGGGCGGTGATGCCCCGGCTCACGTTCCCCGCCGCGGGACTCAACAGCGTGGTGGACGACTCGGCGACCTCACCGACGGTGGTCAGGTCCTTCGTGCGCTCGTCGTGCGCGATCACCGCGGGGTCGGCGGTACGCGGGTTGTAGAAGGCGGCGCCCCGGCGCCCCGGCTGGGTCGTCAGATAACCGGCGTCGATCTCCCGCCCCGCCGCGATCGGATCGAGCGCCGCCGGATAGAGGCTGGTGAAGAAGCCGGTCGAATTCAGTCCGACTCCCGGCAGATGGATCACACCGGTGAGGACCACCCGCTCCAGATCGTGCCAGCGTGACGCTTCGTGGGTGAGGGTGGCCGAGCCGAGCGAATGGCCGACGGCGTTGACTTCGTCGTATCCCCTGGCATGCACCCAGCCGATGAGCTGGTGCAATACGAAGGCATCGCTGGACACGGTCAGCGCGCTGCTGGAGGGGCGCGAGCTGGCCCCGGTGCCGAGCCGGTCGAAACCGAAGGTCGCGCGACCGGCGGCCAGCGTGTCGTCGACATAGGAATACGTTTCCGGCTCGTACGAGGAGTCCCAGTACTCGCGGTTGTAGGTCGCGCCCGCCACCAGCACGTCCGCCTGCCGGGGGCCGTCGGCCCACTGACGCGGGGTGCAGAAGGTCGCGGCGACGGTGTTGTCCGCCGGTCCGCCCTCGGTGACCGATACGGGTATCGACACCTCCTGACACGCACCGGGTTTGTCGTAGGCCGCGGCGGCGGGCGCGGCGCCGGCGGTGAGCGTCGCGAGCAGTGCCGCCGACAGCAGCAGTGCGCGCCGCGCGGAAGTGGTACGGCGATGCGACGGTTCGGACGGGACGGGGACGAGCATGATTCACCTCGGGCGGGCCCGGCGCCGGAGGCGGGCCGGGTCGGATTCGGAAACGGTCGGCGGTGGGATCGGTCAGCCGGGCAGCGAACGGGCTCGGTCGTGGGTTCGTACCAGCAGACGCTGGGGCCCGCGGATCACCCGCGACGGGCAGTACGCGGGTGCACCCACGGCATGTATCCGGGGGAAGCGGCGGAACAGCCCGCGCAGTGCGATCTCACCCTCCATCCGGGCCAGCCCCGCCCCCAGGCAATAGTGGGCGCCGGCCGCGAACGAGAGATGGTCGCGGGCGTTCGGCCGGGCGATATCGAACCGGGCGGGATCGGTGAACACCGCCGGATCCCGGTTGGCTGCGGCCAGCAGCGCGACCACGGGGGTGCCCTTGGTCAGCTCTCGACCGGCCAGTTCGAGTGGTTCGCCCACCACCCGCACGCTGTACTGGGCGGGTGCCTCCCAGCGCAGAGTCTCCTCGACCACCGCGGCGGCCCGATCGGGGTCGGCGGCGAACATCTCGTGCTGATCGGGGCTCGCCGACAGCGCGATCATCGCATTGCCGATGATATTGGCCGTGGTGACGAAACCGCCGATCAGCAGCGCCTGGCAGGTGGACACCAGGCCGGCTTCGGTCATCGCGCCCTCGTCGACCGCGGCGGTGAGCGCCGTGATCAGATCGGGGCCGGGTTCGGCGCGGCGGGCGGCCACGGCCGCCGCGAAATAGTCGGTGAGTTCGGCCAGCAGTACCTGGGTGCGCCGGCGTTCGCGCGCGCCGCGCGCCCCGTCCACCGTCGCGCCGAATTCGATTCCCCAGCGCGCGAAATGATCGTGATCGGTGGCCGGAAGTCCCAGCAGCTCGGCGATCACCAGACTCGGGATCCGCAGCGCGAAGGTGTCGATCAGATCCACCGGTTCGGTCGTGTCGAGCGCGTCGAGTTGCCGCTCGACCAGTTCCTCGACGAAGTCGCGGCGGGCGCGCATCTGGGCGGCACCGAACAGCGGTGCGACGAGTTTGCGGAGCCGGGTGTGCTCCGGCGGATTGGCCGAGGCCAGGGAATCGTCGAGCGGATGTACCAGGAAGTCCGTCCGCTGGCCGGGTAGCGGACGTAATCTCAGCCGGACCGCGGACGTGGGCGCCACCCGGAACCGGTTGTCCCGCAGTACCTCGTTGGATACGGCGTGCGAGGCGGTCATGCACAAGCCGCTGCGCCCGCGGACCAGATCCCCGCGGGCCCGGATCCGTTCGTAGTGGGTGTGGCCGTCCGTGCCGCGGGGCAGGTCGAGTATCGCGGCCACCGGATCGCCCAGCGCGGTGGAGGTCCGCAGGCGCAGTGAGTTCCGGTACAGCCGGGCGACGGTGCGTAGTTCGCCGCTCATCGGGCATCCTGCGGCGCCCGTAGCTTCGGGGCGCGGTCGATTCCGCGTTCGGCCAGTTCGTCGCGGATACGTTCGCGCAGTACGTATTTCTTGATCTTGGTGCCGGACATCGGCCATTCCTCGACGAACCGGACGTAGCGGGGCGCGCGATAGGTCGCGATAGCGCCGAGGCAGTAGTCGATGATCTCCTGTTCGGTGACGACCGCGCCCGGGACGAGTTCGATGAATGCCGCCGGGACCTCGACATAATAGGAATCCGGCGCCGCGACCACCTGCACGATGTGGACCGCGGGATGCCGGAGCAGGAAATCCTCCACTTCGACCGCGGAAACGTTCTCCCCGCCCACCTTCAGCATGTCCTTGAGGCGGCTCACGAACGTCACCCGGCCCTCGTCGTCCATGACCGCGACATCCCCGGTGTGGAACCAGCCCTGCTCGTCGAAACATCGCGCGGTGAGTTCCGGATCGTGCAGGTAGCCGTCGAAACAGTTGGTTCCGCGGAAGAGCAGTTCGCCCTCGGTGCCGGGTGGCAGGTCGAGCCCGGTCTCGGGATCGACCACGCGGCATTCCATTCCGGGCAACGGCCGGCCGCCGGTGGTGGTCCGCTGCTCCTGGGTATCGGTCTGCTCGCTCAGGGAGAGGAACGAGGAGGCCTCGGTCATCCCGAAGCACGAGACCTGGACCGCGTGCGGCAGGCGGTCGGCCATATCGCGGACGCGTTCCGGGACACCGACTGTCATCACCAGGCGCAACGCCGAAAGGTCGCGGGTGGCGAAATCGGGATGATTCAGCACGGGCAGCCAGACTGTCTCGAAACCGGGCAGTGCGACCGTGACGCGCTGGGCCTCGAGTTGCTCCAGTGCGGTATCGGGCCGGAAGAAACCGACGTGACAGTAGGTGCAACCCGCGTAGATGCTGGCGACGGCGAAGGCTACCGCCCCGATGTGGAACAGGGGCAGCGGTGTCCAGACGCGGTCGTCCGCGTCGAGTCCGAGCCGGCTGTGCGCGGCGCCCGTCGCGAACCGGATCAGCGCCTCATGGCTGATCATGGCGCCTTTGGGGCTGGCGGAAGTGCCGGATGTGTACATGACGACCGCGGTATCGCGGACGCGCACGTAGCGGCTTCGGTCCCGGGACCGGCCGGGGTCGATCCCGGCCGCGGCCCGCAGGAAGTCGGATTCGGGACGTACGCCCGCGGGGGCATCGCCCGGGCCGAGCTGGATCACCTCGCGCAGTCGCGCGGCCTGTTCCAGGACGGCGTGCGGAACCGGGGTGGCGGAATGGACGAACAGCAGTCGCATTCGCGAGTGGTTCACCACCTGGGCCAGTTCGTGTTCTTTGAAGCGGCTGTTGATCGGCACCGGGAGGGCGCCGATCCGGGTGACCGCGAAGAGCGCTGCGATGGAATCGGGGCAGTTCGGCAGCAGGATGCCGACCGTTTCGCCGGGCGCCACCCCGGCGGCGAGCAGTCCGCGGGCCAGCAGATCGGCCCGATCCGCCAATTGCGCGTAGCCGACTTCGATATCCGGGAAGGCGAGGGCGATACGTTCGGGATGTTCGTGGGCTCGCCGTTCCAGTAGATCGCCCAGTGTCGTGACATCGACCCAGCGAAGCGGCGTGAGATCTCCACGGTTCATTTCGTGACTCCAAATCCACCGGAACAGCGCCCTCCGGCAGGCCGGAACGTACCGCACCGGTTGCGGTGTCGCAAACGGTAGCTCGAAAGCCGGGAAGATCGCTCGCAAAGGTTGCCGAAGGAGATCCCGGCCCCCCGGCAAAAGGGTTACCCTGTGCCCGATCTCGGGTATATACGCAAGCCGGCCCTTCCCAAGTATGGGGATCGCGCGGGTGATTGCGTTGTGTTAGCTTCGCCGGTGTCGGCGTTCCGTTCGCCGTGTGATTGTCCCCGGCGGTACGCGGAGTGAAATGTGAACGATCGGAATAATTCTGGCTGCTGTAATTTCCCGGAAAACACTCCGCGTTAGTCGCCATGCTTTCCGATCATTTCGAAAAACGCGCACTGTCGCTCGGCCGAGTGGTCGCCGAGGCCTGTGAGTACTTCCGCGCGGCCCAGCAACCGGACGGATCGATTGCCGAGGATCCCTCGATCGCGGTGTTCCAGGAGTGGGACTCCGTCAACGCCCTGAAAGCGATAGCGCTGTGGCAGAAGGATTTACCTGCGGATTTCGGTCCCGTGACGGAGCAAATACTCGCTTTCCTCGCGGGACGCGAGAAGCCGACCGGTATGCTCAGCTGGGGCGCGACGGAGATCGGTCCCGCAGAGTACTGTACGGAGACCAGTAGCGAGTACATCTCGTCGCTCGCCCTTCTGGGACTCGACGAGAGAGCCGGGCACAAAGCGGAATTCCTGCGCGGCAGACAGCTCGCGCACGGTCCCTGGGAAGAAGTGCACAGCCATATCCCCAGAGCATTTCAATTGGAGCCCTCGGTAACCGGATTTGCCCTGTGCGCGCTGGACGAGGCCGGTGTCGATCCGATCCATCTCGACGAAGCTCTCGACTTTCTCGCCGGAAAACAGGACCGCGAAGGTCATTTCGGGATCAACTGGTACTACTACTGCACGCACTACTACCTGATGCGCCCCGCGGTTGCCGCGCTGGTGCAATTCGGCAACTACGCTGCCGCGGCCCGCGCTCGCGATTTCGTACTGAAACAGCAGCGCCCGGACGGCAGTTGGTTCTCCGAGGTCGCCGGATTCCGCGGCGAGCCTTCGGTACCCGAATTACAGACCGCGCTCGCCCTGATGACCCTCGCCCACACCGGGATGGATATCGGCGAACCGCCCGTACGGCGCGCGGTGGACTGGCTGCTGGACCGGCGGCGCGCGGACGGGTCCTGGTACGGCGGGCGCTACCCCTACCCGGAAACCGAGAGCTACAGCGCCTTCCGGGCGACCCAGGACGTCTACACCACGGCACAGGTGCTCGCCGCCTTCAAATATCTGGAGCAGCAATGAACTACAGCGACAGCGAGCCGGTGGCCGTCATCGGGATCGGCTGCCGGCTTCCGGGCGGCGTATCCGGTCCCGCGGAACTGTGGGAACTGCTCGAACAGGGCGTGGACGCGATCACCCCCACCCCGGCGGACCGCTGGGACGTCGACCGGTTCTATTCGCCGAAACCGCAGCAACCGGGCCGGATCAGCGCCCGCCGCGGCGGCTACCTCGACCAGGTGGACACCTTCGACGCGGCGTTCTTCGGTATCTCGGGTCGTATCGCCGAGCAGATGGATCCGCAGCAGCGGCAGCTGCTGGAGGTCGCCTGGGAGACCTTCGAAGACGCCGGCACGGTACCGAGCGCCTGCGCCGGCAGCCGGACCGGTGTGTTCATCGGTGCGTGCAGCCAGGACTACGGTGCGCTGCAATCGGCACCGAGCGAAGTGGAAGGGCTGGGACCGCATTCGGCCACCGGCACCTTCATGAGCATCGTCTCCAATCGGCTCTCCTATACTTTCGATCTGCGCGGGCCGAGTATGACCATCGATACCGCCTGCTCGTCCTCGCTGGTGGCCGTGCACCTGGCCGTGGAGAGCCTGCGCCGGGGGGAAAGCGAACTCGCCCTGGCCGGCGGGGTGAACCTCATGTTGACGCCACAGTTCGGGATCGCGCTCAGCCAGGCCGCGATGCTCTCACCCGACGGCCGGTCCCGGGCGTTCGACGCCTCGGCCAATGGCTACGTGCGCGGCGAGGGGGTCGGGCTGGTACTGCTGAAACCGCTGAGCGCCGCCCGTGCCGACGGTGACCGGATCTACGCGCTGATCCACGGCAGCGCGGTCAACCAGGACGGCCGCACCCAGGGCATCACGGTTCCCAGCGGCGCATCGCAGGAGGCGAACTTCCGGGCCGCGCTGGCGGCGGCGGGGGTCGCGGCCGCGGACATCGGCTACGTCGAGGCGCACGGAACCGGTACACCGGTGGGTGATCCGATCGAGGCGAACGCACTCGGTCGTGTCCTGGGCGACGGACGGGAACGAGGCCGGGCCGCGCTGCTCGGCTCCATCAAAACCAATATCGGGCATCTGGAGGCGGCCGCGGGGATCGCCGGACTGATCAAGGCGGCGCTCTGCGTACGCAACAGGCGGGTGCCCGCGAGCCTGCACTTCCGTGACGGCAACCCGGATATCGATTTCGAGACACTGCCCATCGCGGTCGCCGCCACCGGACAG
Source organism: Nocardia sp. (assembly GCA_013361595.1). Classification (GTDB taxonomy): domain Bacteria; phylum Actinomycetota; class Actinomycetes; order Mycobacteriales; family Mycobacteriaceae; genus Nocardia. The sequence goes on from JABFXT010000134.1 coordinate 6,930, forward strand.
CCCTGGCCCGATGGCTATTCCGTGGCCTATGCCAGCGTGAACTCCTTCGGATTCGGCGGTACGAACGCGAATGTCGTACTGGGCGAGGCGATCGCGGAGACCGGGGTGACCGCCGAGCCGATCGGACCGGAATCCGGCCCGGCCGTGCTCACTTTCAGCGCCCGCAGCGCGGCGGCCCTCGACCTGCTGACCGAACGACACGCGGCGGCCCTCGAACAGCCCGGCGCCGATCTGGTCGCCCACAGTGCGGCCACCGCGCTGCGGCGCGGACACCAGGAGTTCCGCCGCGCGGTCGTCGCCACCGACGCGGCCGAGGCGGCGGCGAAGCTGCGCGCGGACGAGGTGGTCACCGGACAGGTCCGCCGTGGCGGCAGCGGGAAGATCGCGTTCGTCTTCAACGGGCAGGGTCCGCAGTGGTATGCCATGGGACGCACGCTGCTACAGACCTCCCCGGTATATCGGGACAAGATCCTGGAATGCGACCGGGTCGCCCGGCAGTACATCGACTGGTCCATCCACGAAGCCCTCACCGCCGACGAGGAATCGTCGCGGATCGGGGAGACCCGCTATCTGCAACCGACCATGTTCGCGCTCCAGGTGGCGCTGGTCGAACTCTGGCGGTCCCGGGGTATCGAACCGGACGCGGTGGTCGGGCACAGTATGGGTGAGATCGCCGCCGCGCATGTCTCGGGCGCGCTCGGCCTGTCCGAGGCACTGAAGGTGATCTGCCACCGGGCCCGGATCCAGGACGAGGCGGATCCCACCGGCGGCATGATGTTCGTCGCGGTCTCCGAGGCACAGGCCGCGGAACTGGCGGCCCGGTATCCGGACGAGGTGTGGGTCTCCGCGCTGAACAGCCCCAAGGCCAGCACCCTGTCCGGGCGGCGTCCGGTACTCGAGTCACTGGCCACCGAACTCGCCGACCAGGGCGTCTTCGCCCGGCTGTTGCGGGTGAACTGTGCGTGCCACAGCCGGGATATGGATCCACTGCGGGCCGAACTGCTCGCGGCGCTGGGCGAGATCGAGCATTCGGATACCGATATCCCGCTGTACTCGACCCTGACCGGCGCCCGTATCGAGGGCTCCGAACTCGGGACCGAATACTGGTGGCGCAACTTCCGGCAGCCCGTACTGTTCGAATCGGCCATCCGGGCGATGCTGTCGGACGGCTACGACACCTTCGTCGAGCTGAGTCCGCATCCGGTACTGGCGAACTCGGTCACCGAGATCTCCGCGGACGCCACCATCGTGCCGTCGCTCATGCGGACGAAGGACGACTGGGCGGTATTCCTCGATACCTTCGCGCGTCTCTACACCGGTGGTGGCGAGGTGGATTGGCGGCGCTGCTATCCCGGGGACACCCCGGTGCTCGAGCTACCGAAGAATCCGTGGATCCGGCAGTCGTTCTGGAACGAGAGCGAGGTCTCGCAACGTTACCGGGCCGGCGGGCAGCGGCACCCGATGCTCAAACCGGTCGACGGTGCCCGTCCGACCTGGGAGATCAGCTGGGACGACCACCGGTTGTCCTGGGTCCGCGAACACGATGTGTTCGGCTCGGTGATCGTTCCCGGCGCGGCCTATCTCGAGGCGGCACTCGCCGCGGCGGCCGAGGCGACCGGACACTCGTGCGCCCTGGAGTTCGTC
>JABFXT010000847.1 GCA_013361595.1 Nocardia sp.
CGCCACCGGCCGGTGCGCAGGCGGCCGCCGAACAGGCCGCCTGTGAATACACCGCGCTCGTCGCCAGTTACGACTACGACGATCCGGCCGGCTGGGAACAGAAAGTGCAGGCCGGTGCCACCGGGCAGTGGAAGAGCCAGGCCGCGACCGTGCTGCCGATGGCGCGAGTACTGATCTCCTCGGATCCCGAGCGCTCCCGGGCCGGGGACACCACCTGCGCGGCGACCATGGGCGAAGGTGACACCCGCGCCGAGGTGCAGGTGCAGGTCACCACCTTGAATCAGGTACCGGGGCAGGCGGAGACCACCCGGGACCTCTCGGTGTCCGCGGTGATGGAACTCGTCGACGGGAAGTGGCTGTGCAGTGTCTTCAACGCACCCTTCATGCCGAGCTGAGCACCCTGTGATGGTTTGCACAGGGATGGAAAGGGGCATGGTCAATACCGTTCGGTTCGCTGCGCATATGCTGGCCGGGCTGCACGATGGAGGTAAGTCTTGACGGTCGAGGTGCTGGCCGACCCGGAGCCGGGCGGGTCGTGGCAGGTTACGCAATCCCCGGCCCGGCCTACGCCACCGGTGTCGATGATCGAGCGGATGACATTGATCCTGGACGCGTTCGAGCCGGCGACGCCGGTACTCACGCTCCAGGATCTGGTGGAACGCACCGGGTTGCCGCGTTCCACGGTCCACCGGATCCTGGACCAGATGATCAGATTGCGCTGGCTGGCCCACTATCCGGGCGGGTATCGGCTGGGTCTGCGCACACTGGAACTGGGCGGGCTGGCCGCGGGGCACAACGAACTGCGCGCCGTGATCGGCCCCCTGCTGCACGAACTGTGCCAGCGGACCCTGTCGGTCGGGCATCTGGGCGTGCTGGACGGCCGCGATGTGGTCTATCTGGACAAGACCGGCGGCCGGCAGAGCGCGGCGGTGCCGACCCGGATCGGTGGCCGCCTCCCGGCGCACAGCACCGCGCTCGGTAAGGCGCTGCTCGCGAGCCTGGACCCCGGCGTGGTGGAAACCTCACTGCGTGAACAACTTCCCCGGCTGACACCGCGCACCATCGGTGACCGGCTGGAACTGCACCGGGAGTTGGCGCGGATCCGCAGCAGGCAGGGGATCGCCGTCGACAACGAGGAAGCGGTCGCCGGTATCGGTTGTGTGGCGGTTCCGGTACGTCGCCGTGGGGTCACGGTGGCGGCACTGTCGCTGTCCACTCGGATCGGCTCCGGGCGCCCGGCGATCGATACCGGCCGGCAGGCCCGGCAACTGGCGGCCCTGGCCGCCGAAGCCGGTCGCCTGCTCTCCCAGGACTGATGATCGGGCCGGGCGCCCCCGTGGGTGCCCGGCCCATCGTCAGGCGTGGCCGAGCGATGCGGCCAGTGCGCGACCGGCGGTACGGCCGGAGAAGATGCAGCCGCCGAGGAACGTGCCCTCCAGAGCGTTGTACCCATGGACACCGCCACCACCGAAACCGGCGACCTCACCGGCCGCATACAGTCCGGGCAGCGGCGTCCCGTCGGGGCCGATCACCCGCGAATCGAGATCGGTCTGCAGTCCACCCAGGGTTTTGCGAGTGAGGATATTGAGCCGGACGGCGATGAGCGGTCCGGCGGCCGGATCCAGGATCCGATGCGGTTTGGCGACCCGCGCGGTCCGGTCCCCGAAGAAGGTGCGCGCGTTGTGGATCGCCGATACCTGTGCGTCCTTGGTGAACTTGTTGGTGATCTCGCGATCGCGGGCCACGATCTGCTTCTCCAGCGCGGCGTAATCCAGTCGCGGGCCGCGCGCGAGCGCGTTCATTCCGTCGACGAGTTCGCGCAGCGTATCGGCCACCACGAAATCGACACCGTGCTCCTTGAAGGCCTCCACCGGCTGCGGCGCGCCCTTGGTGAACCGGCTGCGCACCGTGGTGAGCCGGTCCTTGCTGGTGATATCGGGGTTCTGTTCGGACCCGGAGAGCGCGAACTCCTTCTCGATGATCGACTGGGTGAGCACGAACCACGAATAGTCGTGACCGGTCGCCAGGATCGCCTTCATGGTCGCGTTGGTATCGAAACCGGGAAAGCACGGCGCCGGGAGCCGGCGGCCGTTCGCGTCGAACCACAGGGACGACGGCCCCGGAATGATCCGGATGGCATGGTCGGGCCAGATCGGATCCCAGTTGTTGACACCCTCGGTGTAGTGCCACATCCGATCGCGATTGACCAGCGCGGCACCCGCCGATTCGGCGATACCCAGCATTCGCCCGTCCACATGCGCGGGTACTCCGGAGATCATGGTGCGCGGCGCGGGGCCGAGCCGTTCCACCGGCCAGTTCTCCCGGATGAGGTCGTGGTTGTGGCCGATACCGCCGGAAGTGACCAGCACCGCCGGCGCGCGGAACTCGAAATCGCCCACCACGGTGCGCGAGGTGGCCACCCCGCGGGCGAGTTCGGTCGGTTCGAGCACGCTGCCGCGCA
>JABFXT010000256.1 GCA_013361595.1 Nocardia sp.
GTGGAGGTGATGGTGCCGGGGAGATCGATCCGGCGCCCGGCCGGCGGGGCGGTCCGGCTTTCGAAGGTTTCCCCAGCGTGTTTGCGGCGCAGCGGAATCCGGGTCAGTACCCGCCGGAATGTCGCGACTCGCAGCCGCATGATTCGCCGACGTCCAGCGTGACGTCCATCGCTACCGAGCGCCCGGCCGCCGGATCGTCGTGCGGTGGGTCGAGCAGCCGGGCCAGCGCCCGGCGGGTGATGGTGTCGATCGGTTGCCGGACCGAGGCGAGGGTGATCTGCCCGAAGCGGTCGGCGGTATCGCCGTCGAACCCGACGATCCGAACATCGCGCGGGATACGCAGTCCCGCATCGGTGACGGCGCGCATCGCGGCGGCGGACTGGGCGTTGGTTCCGACGACCATGCCGTGCGGGGGCTCGGGGCATGTTCGCAGGTGGGCGCTCACCGCGGCATAGGCTCCCGCGGCCGTCAGGTCGGTGCGGATCGCGGTCCCGCGATCGCCGGTGACCTCGGCGAAGCCCGCGAACCGCTGCGCGACGGTTTCGCGGTCGCCGTGGCGTACGTCCGCGGCGCGGTAACCGCCCACGAAGACGAGATTCGCGCAGTAGTGCGCCTCGACGAGATGGCGGGCGGCCAGCCGGCCGGCGCCGATATGGTCGCCGCCGACGATCGGCGCCTCCAACTGCCCCCGGATGTTGTGCACCCACACGACCGGGATCCGCGCTCGGGCACAGATCTCGCTGGTCGCGACGGCGTCGACAGCGCCGACGACGATGAGGCCGTCGATTCCGACATCGGTGAACGCGGCGGCGAATCCGAGTTCGCGCTCCGGATCGAACCCGGTGTTGCCCATCATCGTGAGGTGGTCGCGGGCCCGCGCCTCGATCTCGATCCGGCCCGCGAACGCGCCGTACAGCGGCATCGTCATATCCGGTACCAGCAGTCCGATCTGCTGCCACCGCCGCGGGCGCCGCAGCGCCCGGGCATTGCGATCGGGCCGGTAGTCCAGTTCGTCCGCCGCGGCGAGAACTCTGGCCCGCAGCCGGTCCGATACCGGCCGGGGCCCGTTGTTCATCACATAGCTGACCACCGCGGTGGAGGTACCGGCGCGCTCGGCGACATCGGTGAGAGTAGGTCGTTTGGCACTCACGATCGGTCCAGTCTCGTCGCCGCGCACGCCTGTGCCGGAGGGTTTCGTTCTCCCCGATTCTTACACTGTGCCCGCTGTCCCGGCGAACCTACGCTAAACGATTAGAACGGTTACGAGCAGGACCCTCGGACGTAACGAGCGATTGGTGATCTGGTCGATATGGCATACACACGACCGTCGGGCGTGACCTACTGCGACCCCGAGAACGCCTACGACGGTTACGTTCTCTTCACCGGCGCGGATTCGGTGACCCGGCTCATCGACCTCACCGGCGCCGTCGTGCACGAATGGCCGTTCGCCGGTGTGCCACCCCGGCTCCTCGACCCCGCCCTCAACGACGGCCGGATCGGCGAGGTCGGCGTCCAGCTGTCGGACAGCGGCGACGCGCGCGGCGGCATCTACGCCAACGGAACCGTCGGCCAGCTCGACTGGTCCGGAAACCGCGTCTGGGAGTGGGGGACACAGGCACCCGGCGGGGCGGCGCGCCAGAATCACGACTGGGAACTGCTGCCGAACGGAAACAGGCTCCTCCTCGTCACAGTGCCCCGGGTGGTGCCCGATCTCGGTGAATCGACCGTGGGCGACCAGGGTCTGGTCGAGGTGGACAGGCACGGCGATATCGTCTGGCAGTGGCTGGCCGGTGACCACCTGGGCGAACTGGGTTTCTCCGAACAGGGCTGGAAGGCGCTGCGGGAAACCGCGTCCCGGGACCCCGAGGACCCCTGGGGTTACCTCGAGATGAACAGCGCGAAATCGCTCGGCCCGAACCGGTGGTACGACACGGACCAGGGCACGGTCTTCCATCCGGACAATATCCTGGTCAGCTTCCGCAAGGCCAATATCGTCGCCCTGATCGACAAGACCTCCGGCGCCGTGGTCTGGAAACTCGGACCGTACTTCGGCGAATCCTCCTGTGCCCAGCATCAGCGCAACAACGCGCACAAGGTACCGCGCGCGCTGGACCAGATCTCGGGCCAGCACAATCCGCATATGATCGCCGGCGACCTGCCCGGCGCCGGCAATATCCTGATCTTCGACAATCAGGGTGGTGCGGGGTATCCACCGGCCGCGCTCGGTATCTACGCGGGTTCACGGGTGCTCGAGGTCGATCCGGCGACCGAACAGATCGTCTGGCAGTACACCGCCGAGGATTCCGGCCTGCCGTCGTGGACCTTCTTCAGCTCCTTCGTCAGCAATGCGCAGCGGCTCCCGGGCGGCAACACACTCGTCACCGAGGGAATGCAGGGCCGACTGTTCCAGGTGACTCCGGCCGGCGATGTGGTCTGGGAGTACCACAGCCCGTACGAAGGGTACGGTGTCGCGGGCGAACCCGAAGTGCGCACGCCCCGGGTACCGGGGGTCGACCGCCTCACCCGGACACCGCTGGTCTATCGAGCGCAGTGGGTGCCCGCCGACTGGGTTCCGGCCGGTACACCGCACACTCCGGCCCGCGCCGTCGGCGCTGGCCGGGACGGCACACCGGCATGACCGCCGGCCTGCGGACGGCCCCGGCGGATGGCGCGGAGCGGGCGACCCCGGATGGGTTGTCGCGCACGGGGCGCGGGCGGAAAGCTCCCACCTGGTTCGGGCGTTTCGGATCGCTCGGGTGGGCCGTCGCCGGGCTCGGGTCGGCCGCGATCGTCTGGAGTCTGATCGTTGCGAGCGGCCGGTTCCGCCGGTCAAGTCGATATCGCCACCGCCGCGGATGTGCCGACTTCGGCTGTGCTGACCCGTTCCCCGTCGTTGCGGGTGATCGGTGACGGATCGCGCTGGGAGGGCTCCCGGATCATCGCCCGGCGGAGCGCGGGAATCGACAGCGTGCGGGACCTCGCCGGAAAGTCGATCGGTACCCCGATCGGCACCAGCGCCGCGTATTTCGCGGCCGATACGCTGGCACGGAGCGCGATATCGGCGAATCTGGTTCAGGTATCGCCTTCGGCGACGGTCACCGCCGCCACCCAGGGAAATGTCGACGCCGTCTCGATCTTCCAGCCGTATCAGGCGCAAGTACTCCAGGCCCTGGGCTCCGACGCCGTCGAACTCGGTGGCGGCGGATACAGCCAGCACAGCCTGTATCTGGCCGCCCAGAACGCGTTGGCGGCGAAAGGCCCCGCCGTCACGTCCTTCTTCGCCGCACTCGCCGACGCGGGGGCGGATCTGGCGAAGCTCTCCGACGGCGCTGTCGCGGCGGTGGCCGGGGCGACGCAGCTGGACCCGGCACTGCTGCGTGATGTGCTGCCGCAGTTCGATTTCGTACTGCGCTTGGATCCCGACCTGGCCGCGAAACTCACCGAACTCGGTACCTGGGCGAAAACGCAGGGGTCCGTCGACGCGGCGACCGAGCTGCCCGCCTACGCGAGCTTTCTGAACGCCGAGTTCTTGCCTCGGACGGGGTAGGTCCGAGCCGCGACGACGCCGACGCACCTGCCCGCCGATGCTCGACCCGCGGAGAATATCCCTTCGGCGGCCACGTCGAAACCTGCTCCCGTGGCCGCTCGGGCCCGCGCGGATGGTTACCGTGCGGGCTGGTAGGCGCCGCCGCGCTGTCGGTTGATGACGGCGAATCGGTTGGTGGCGTTGATGAGCGCGATGAAGGCGACCAGGGCGGCGAGCTGGTCCTCGTCGTAGTGCTCGGCGGCGTAGGCCCAGGCCTCGTCGGTGACACCGCCCGCGCCGTCGGCGATGCGAGTGCCCTGCTCGGTCAGTTCCAGCGCGGCGCGCTCGGCATCGGTGAACACCGTGGCCTCCCGCCAGGCGGCGACCCGGTTGAGCCGCGTGGCCGTCTCACCGGCGCGCGCGGCGTTCTTGCCGTGGACGTCGGTGGCGTAGCTGTCGCCGTTGATCTGGCTCGCGCGGAGCATCACCAGGTTCTGTGTCGTGCCCGGAAGCGTCGACTCCTCGATGAGTACCGGTGCCGCCGCCCCGTAGTGGCCCAGGGCCTTGGCGACGATCGGGCTACCGAAGAGGTTCAGGCGGGTTTCCATGAGGTGTTCTCCTTGCTGTTGTCGTGCTCGACCACAAGACGTCGACCACCCCGCTCCGATAACAGGCGGCTGCGTGACGTGTGACACACCGGACGAACCCGTGATGGACGGGAGCGCTTCCTTCCGCGTGCGGTGACTGCCGGGAAGTCGTGTCACGGCCGGATCGGCGGTGGCGGGGCTTCCGTCCGGTATATCCGGGCTTTCAAGCGCTTTCGCGAGTGACGATCCGGTATCCCACGTCCACGGTGGCCGATTCGATCGAGGTCCCGGCGAGCCGGGCCAGCAGCAGATCCGCGGCCGTCGTGCCGATGGCGTCGATATCCACGCTCACCGTGGTCAGTGCCGGATTGATGTGGCGCGACATCTCGAAATCGCCGAAACCGGTGATGGCCAGCTGTTCCGGGACCGCGATACCGCGGCGTCCGGCGGCGAGTACGGCCGCGACGGCCAGCACGTCGGTGGCGAACACGATGGCGGTCGCTTCCGGGAAGCGTTGCAGTGCGGCGTCCAGCAGCGCGACACCGGTGTCCATGGAGATTTCGCGGCCGGGTAGATCGACGATGCGGACCGGCTCGCCGGGTAGCAGTTCGCCGACGGCGCGGGTGAATCCGTCGCGGCGCCGGATGGCGCGAGCGTCACCGGAACCGATGGTGCCGGCGAAGACCAGTCTCCGGTGGCCGCGGGATACGAGGTGGCGGACCAGATCGCCGGTGGCCGATTCGTTGGAGAACCCGACGAGGGTGTCCAGGGGATCGTCGATCCAGTCCCAGGTCTCGACCACGGGTGCGCCGTAGGCCCGCAGCAGTCGCAGCGTGTCGGGCGTGTGCAGGGTGCCGACGATGAAGAATCCGTCGGGGCGGCGCTGGATGAATCCGCGCACCAGGTCCTCTTCGCGTTCCGGGTGGTAGTCGGTGTAGCCGACGATCAACTGGTACCCGGCGGGCGTGAGGCGGGAGGCCGCGGCGCGCAGGGTGTCGGAGAAGATCGATGTGGAGATGACCGGCAGGATCGCGGCGATGGTGCGGCTGCGGTTGGAGGCGAGGCTGCTCGCGGCCAGGTTCGGCAGGTATCCGGTATCGGCGATGGCGCGTTCGACGCGTCGCCGGGTCTGCTCCGAGACCTGATCCGGGAAGCTCAGCGCTCGCGAGACGGTTTGTGCGGACACGCCTGCCGCGCGGCCGACATCCTGCATGGTGACCGATTTCGTGGACGACTTGGCGCGCACGCGCCGCCGCCGCTCCACTTCGGCCACGCCACCTCCCGAAAACCCTGCTTTCGCTGTGTGCGGAGCATACCCGGCCGGCTCGATCCGCCCCGGAACGGTGTATTCGCCGCACCGTAGCCAGCGCACTCACCGGCGATGAGGGACCTCTTGCGTTACCGCTAACGTTACCGCTAACATTCGTGGCGCAGAACACTATGTGACTACTCGTACAGTGGTCCGGGACAGGGAGTAGCAGGATGAATGTGCTGGACGGTATCCGGGTTCTGGATCTGTCGATCGCTATGGCCGGGCCGTTCGCCGCGCAGAAACTGGCTGATCTCGGCGCCGATGTGATCAAGGTCGAGCCGGTGGGCGGCGAATGGCAGCGGCATGTATCGGCGGGCGGCGCCCGCGGTAACGAGGTGAACGCGTCGTTCCTCTCGCTCAACCGCAATAAGCGTTCGCTATCGATGAACCTCAAGGACCGGAAGGGGCGCGAGCTCCTCTACGAGCTGGTACGCACCGCGGATGTGTTCCTGCAGAACTACCGGCCGGGTGTCGCCGGCCGGCTCGGTGTGGACTACGAGACCCTGCGCGCGATCAAACCGGACCTGGTCTACGTCTCGATGTCGGGCTACGGAACGACCGGTCCCTACGCGGACCGGCCGGGCCAGGACGTTCTGTTGCAGGCGATGAGCGGCGGCCTGGCCAGCGCGCGGCGCCACGGTGAACCGTTGCGCCCGGCGCCGTTCTTCCTGGCGGACGCCATCACCGCCTATTCGGCGTTCGAAGGGGCGATGGCTGCCCTGTTCCACCGGGAACGTACCGGTGAGGGTCCGTTGGTGGAGGTCAATATGCTCGACTCGATCATCGCCGCGCAGATGCAGGAGATCAGCGTCGCGACAGTCGGCGGCGTCCGGCAGGAACCGACCGATCAGATCCACGCGCACTCCTACATCCGCGCGCCCTACGGTGTGTTTCCCACCGCGGACGGTCAGCTCGCGCTCTCCTTCGCCGAGATGGACGCGCTGGCGGATGTATTCGGCGACGATCGTTTCCTGCGGTACGACGCCGAGCGCGACGGTTTCACCCATCGCGACGATATCTCCGCCCTGGTCACCGAGAACCTCGCGAAGAACACCACCGAGCACTGGCTGGACGCGCTCGGCGCCGCGGGCGTGTGGGTCGGTCCGGTCTACGACTACACCCAGCTGCGCGCCGACCCGCAGGTCCGGCACAACCGGTCCTTCGTCGAATACGACCACCCCACCGAGGGCACCGTGGTGACCCCCGGATTCGCGTTCCGGCTGAGCAAGCAGACCCAGAAGGTCTACCGGCCGGCCCCGCGCAACGGCGAGCACACCGAGGAAGTCCTGGTGGAACTCGGCGTGAGTGCCGACCGGATCGAGGAACTCGAATCCGGCGGCACCGTTCACCGCCACCGGACTCCGGCCGGCTCCCGGATCTCCTGACCACGCATCACCGAAAGATCTCTCCATGACTACAACCGCCCCACCGGTTCAGCAGGCGCGCCGCGCGGCAGCGGCCGCCGCGGTCGGCAGCCTCGTCGAGTGGTACGACTTCGCGCTCTACGGCGCGGCCGCCGCCCTCGTCTTCAACACCTACTTCTTCGTCGACGCCAGCCCCACCACCGGACTGCTGGCCTCGTTCGCCACCTTCGCGGTGGGGTACTTCGCCCGGCCGTTCGGTGGTGTGGTGTTCGGGCATCTCGGTGACAAGATCGGTCGCAAGCCGGTCATGGTCGTGACGCTCGGCATCATGGGCGTCTCGACCGCGCTCATCGGCCTGCTACCCAGCTATCACACGATCGGGATGGCCGCGCCGATCCTGCTGGTCCTGCTCCGGATCGTCCAGGGGCTCGGGGCCGGTGCGGAATACGCCGGGGCCGTCGTGTTGTCGTCGGAGGCGGCGCCGCGAGGTCACCGCGGCTTCTACGCGTCCTGGTCCGGCGGGGGTGTATGGCTCGGATCGGCGCTGGGGCTGGGCACTTTCCAGATGGTGTTGTGGCTGACCGGGGACAATTTCGACCAGTGGGGCTGGCGCCTCCCGTTCCTGCTCAGCCTGGTGATGCTGGTGATCAGCCTCTACATCCGGCGGCGGGTGACCGAGACCGAGAGCTTCGAACAGGCGAAGACCGAGGAGACGAAGATCCCGCTGCTGGAGTTGTTCCGGACGGCGAAGGGACGCCTGGCACTGAGTCTCGGATCGAATTTCATGCTCTCGGGCTTCTCCTACATCCCGCAGGTGTGGGCGCTGAGCTACCTGACCAACGATATCGGCCTGGCGGCCATGGCCGGGTTGGGTATCAACGCCGTGGTCCTGGTCGCGGGCGCGGCGTTCATGCCGGTGTTCGGCAGGATCGGTGACCGGTTCGGTCGCCGCAGGCTCTTCCTGTTCGGTTCCGGTTTCGGAATCGTCTGGGCTTTCCCGATGTTCGCTCTCATCGACACCCGGGTACCTGCCCTGATCGTTCTCGCGCTGGTGGTCTGTTTCGTCGGTGCGGTGGCCACCTGCTACGCGGCCCAGGCCGCGTTCCTGGCCGAGATGTTCCCGCCCGCCATGCGGTACTCCGGCGTCGCGTTCGCTCGTGAGGTCAGCGGCGCCCTGCTGGGTGGTACCACCCCGCTGATCGCCACCGCGATGTTCGCCGGTTTCGGGCACTGGTGGCCGATCGCGATGTGGATGGTGGTCATGGCGACCGTCGCGTTCGTTTCGGTGCATCTGTCCGCGCGCTACCGCAGCGACGCCGACCAGAACAGCGACGACCATTTCAACCATGTGACGGACCGCCGCGCGGTCCCGGCAGGAGAGCTCCGATGACGGATACGCCCCGATTCCACGACCGCTGGTTCGAGGACTACACACTCGGGGAGGTCGCCGCCGGCGGGACCAGGGTCATCGAAGCCGCCGATATCGCGCGGTTCGCCGATCTCACCGGCGATCACCATCCGGCCCATACCGACCCCGCGTTCGCCGAGCCCCGGTTCGGCAGTGTGATAGCGCACGGCGTCCTCACCTTCGGCGTGGTCGTCGGCCTCACCGTCGAATACAACGGCCGCGCTGTCGCCTACGGCTACGACCGGATCCGCTTTCCCCGCCCGGTCCGGCCCGGCGACACCATCCGCGCGACCTCCGAGGTGGTCGATCTCGCCGCGCACCGAAATCCGGGCATCGGACTGGTCAC
>JABFXT010000224.1 GCA_013361595.1 Nocardia sp.
TGTCGCGCGCCCAAGCGTCGACGGCCGCCAGCGCGGCCGGAGTATCGAGGTCGTCGGCGAGATGCGTGCGCAACCGGGCGACGGTATCGGCGGCCGGCGGCGCCGCGGGTACCGCCACGGCCTGCCGCCAGCGCTGCGCTCGCGCTTCGGCCTCGCCGAGCGCGCTGTCGGTCCACATCCGGTCCGTGCGGTAGTGACCGGCGAACAGACCCAGCCGGATCACCCCCGGATCCACGCCCTGGGCCCGCAATTTCGACACCAGCACCAGATTGCCCTTGGACTTGGACATCTTCTCCCCGTCCAGCCCGATCATCCCGGTGTGCACATAGTGCCGGGCGAAGCGGCTGCCCGCGGCCAGCGCCTCACCGTGCGCCGCCGAATATTCGTGGTGCGGGTAGATCAGATCGCTGCCGCCGCCCTGGATATCGAATTCGGTGCCCAGCCGGTTCGCCGCGATCGCGGAGCATTCGATATGCCAGCCCGGCCGTCCCGGACCGAACGGCGACGGCCACGACGGTTCCCCGGCCCGCTCCGCCCGCCACAGCAGGGCATCGAGCGGATCCCGCTTCCCCGGACGATCGGGATCGCCGCCGCGTTCGGCGAACAGCCGCTCCATCGTGGCCCGGTCATAGCCGGATTCGTACCCGAACTGCTCGGTGGCGTCGGCACGGAAGTAGATATCGGGATACTGCTCGTCCTCGACGGTGTACGCGGCACCGGAAGCCAGCAGTTTCCCGACCAGTTCGACGACCTCGTCCACGGATTCGATCGCGCCCACGTACTCACGCGGCGGCAGTACCCGCAGCGCCGCCATATCCTCGCGGAACAACTCGATCTCGCCGGTGCCCAGATCCCGCCAGTCCACCCCGTCCCGGTTCGCCCGCTCGAACAGCGGATCGTCGACATCGGTGACGTTCTGCACGTAATGCACGTCGTGCCCGGCATCGCGCAGCACCCGGTTGACCAGATCGAAGGTCAGGTAGGTAGCGGCGTGACCGAGATGGGTCGCGTCGTACGGGGTGATCCCGCATACGTACATGGTGGCCGTCTTGCCGGGGGTCACCGGCCGGATACAGGAATCGGCCGTATCGTGCAACCGCAACGGTGGCCCTGTTCCGGGGACCGCGGGAATCGGGGTATCGGACCAGGACTGCATACCTTCGAGAGTAGAGGTCGCGACACGCCGTGCCCCGCCCACCCCGCCGGGCGATCCGCGACCACGATCATCCGGGAGGCGCGGACCTGCGCCGACGCGGTACCCGGGAGAAGGCAACCGTTGCCTTCAGACAGAGCGAATCCCGCGACGGTCCCGGTCAGGGCTCAGAACGCCGGCCACGGAATCGGACGCGAAGTCTCCGGGAACGGCAGCACCGGCTCGTCCAGCAACCGCTTCGCGCGCCGTAGCAGCGCGTCGATCTCGGGGTCGGTGAGATGTTCGGCCAACCGGTCGGCGAGCGCACCGGGCAGCGTTTCGGCGAAAGCGGCGATATCGGCGAGCAGGCCCGCCGGGACCGGCTCCCCGGCCCAGCCCCACAGCACCGTGCGCAGCTTGTTCTGCTGGTGCAGGCAGATCCCGTGATCGACACCGTAGACGTCGCCGTCCACCGATTCCAGGGCGTGCCCGCCCTTACGGTCGGCATTGTTCAGCAGCACATCCAGCACCGCCATCCGCAGCAGCCGCGGATCGTCGGCGTGAACCAGCGCGACCTCGTCCCCGGCGCCGTCGTAGGCGCGCAGTACCTCCCGGAACCCGTCCGGCACCGCTTCCGGCGGGCACAGATCGACCAGGTCCAGCCGGGCGCTGCCCGGATCCCGGGGTTCACGGGTGGTGATCCAGCGCTGCACCATGCCCGGACCGTAGGGCCCGTCCCGCAACACGGTTTCCGGGATCACCGTCCACGCCAGCGCGTCACTGATCAGATACGAGGCCACCTCACGCCCGGCCAGGGTCCCGTCCGGGAAATCCCACAGCGGCTGTTCACCGCGGATCGGTTTGTACACGACCCGCACGTCACCGCCGTCGGTGTTCAGATCACAGACCAGCGTCACATTGCTGGCGACCCCCACCCGGCCCAGCACCGTCAGCTCACCCACGCGCAGAGCGTCCACGGTGCCGGGCACGGTCATTCCTCCAGATCGCTCGCGCCGAACAGTTCACCGCGCTTGTACCCGTTCGTGCGCACACACATGTGCCCACGCGCCGACAACGGTTCCCCGCACAGCGGGCACGGCGGCCGCCCGGCCGCGATCACCCGGGTGGAGCGCAGCGCGAACTCGCGCGCCTGATCGGGAGTGAGGAACACCCGCACCGCGTCCGGGCCCTCCTCGGTGTCGTCGAGCACCACTGATTCGTCGACCTCGGTTTCGGTGATCGCCAGCAACTCCACCACCACCGCGCCCGCATCGGCGTCCCAGCCCAACCCCATCGTGCCGACCCGGAACTCCGCATCGATCGGCGTCACCAGCGGCGCGTTGTCGGCGACCTGATCGGCCTGCGGCGGCACCTCGGCACCGAATCGCCGCGCCACCTCGTCGAGCAGCAGTCCCATCCGGTCGGCGAGAACCTTGACCTGCTGCTTCTCCAGCAGCACACTCACCACCCGGGGTTCCTCCACCGCCTGCAGGTAGAACGCGCGATCGCCCGGCTCACCGACAGTTCCGGCGACGAAACGTTCGGGGGTGCGGAAAACATGGATTGCGCGTGACACATGCACCTCCTGATACGTGACCCTGTTCGGCTGCGGTGCTCCGCTGCGCCGTATCCCGGCGCGGACGCCGATTCACCCGATGCCGCCGATCCGAGCCGCGTCCGCCGGTATCGGGCATACCCATTATCCGTCTTTCCTTCCCGCGCCGATCTCCCCACCGGGCACCGGGCCCGATGTGCCGGATTCGGCCTTCGGCGCGGGAGCCAGACCGGACAGGTCCGCACCGGTGTCGTTCATCCGGGTGACGAACGGCGCGGTGCGGGTGTAGCGGACAACGCTCAGCGAGGCGGGTTCGACCATGATCCGCTGGAAGCCGTCGAGATGGATCCCGAGCGCGTCGGCGAGCACCGACTTGATCACATCACCATGAGTGCAGGCCACCCACAGCTGGTCCCCGTCGTGCAGTTCGGCCAACGCCCGGTCGTGTTCCCGGATCGCCGATACCGCCCGCGCCTGCACCTGGGCCAATCCCTCGCCGCCGGGGAACACCGCCGCCGAAGCGTGCCGCTGCACCACCTGCCACAGCGGTTCCTGCAGCAGGTCGTGGATCTTGCGGCCGGTCCATTCGCCGTAGTCGACCTCGGCGAGACGGTCGTCGACCACCGGTTCCAGACCCAATTCGGCAGCCAGCGGGGACACAGTGCGCTGGCAGCGCAGCAGCGGTGAGGTCACGATTCGGGAGATCGGTAACCCGGTCAGCCGGTCGGCGACGATCCGCGCCTGTTCGCCACCGCGGTCGGTGAGTTCCACACCGGAACTACGGCCGGCGAGTGTGCCGCTGGTATTGGACGTCGACACACCGTGTCGCAGCAGGATCACCGTCATGCAGCCAGCCTAATGGGCGTGCTCGGACCCGGCCCGCGGTCGTGCCCGGCCGCGGCGGCGCCGAACCCGCACCGGGCCGTCACGGGGCCCGCACCAGTTCCGGTCATGTGGCCGACACGACTCCGCCCGCGAGCAGCCCGATGATCACGAACCCCAGCACGATCCGGTAGGCGACGAACCAATAGAACGAATGCTTCTCCACGAACCGCAGCAGCCACGCCACCGACGCATAACCGACGGCGAACGACACCAGGGTCGCCACCAGCAACTGCGCGCCCGACGCGTTCAGACCCTCACCCGCGGGTTCGAAAGCGTCCGGGAGACTGAACAGTCCGGACGCGGTGACCGCCGGGATCGCCAGCAGGAACGAGAACCGAACCGCCGCCTCGCGTTTCAAACCGAGGAACAGGCCCGCGCTGGAGGTGGCACCCGACCGCGACACTCCGGGGATCAACGCCAGGCACTGCGCGAAACCCATCACCAGGCCGTCCCGGGTGGTGAGTTGCTCCAGCGGGCGCTCTTTCCGGCCGAAATGTTCGGCCGCGGCGATCACCAGCGCGAACACGATCAGCATGATCGCGACCAGCCACAGATTACGAGCCCCGGTACGGATCTGGTCCTTGAACACGATCCCCAGCACACCGATCGGGATGGTGGCGATGATCACATACCAGCCCATCCGGTAATCGAGTTCGCGTTGCGCTTCCGCGCCCGGGTCGTATCCGGCCGGACCCGATCCGGTGACGACCGGCAGCTTGGTGGTGACCATTTCGCTGACGGGCACGTTCTCCCGGGACCGGGCGGTCAGCTTCTCGAACACGGTGGCACACCACACGCAGACGATCCGCCAGATGTCCTTGGCGAAGAAAAGCAGCACAGCGGCCTCGGTTCCGAGCTGGGTGACCGCGGTGAACGAGGCACCCGCGTCCGCACCGAAGAACACCGAGGACACGATCCGCAGATGCCCCGACGACGAAACCGGCAGGAACTCCGTCAGCCCCTGCACCAATCCGAGCACCAACGCCTGCACCCAGGTCATCGACTCGCCAACCACGCATCCTCCTGTACAACGCCGAAAACCCGCTCCGCCTCCGGTCTTACGGCATCCCGGCCGCATCAGGGCACGGCGACGACCGCAGCGACCCTACAGTGCCCGCGCCCCGACCCGCGCAGCGGCCGCGCACCGGGGACACGCCGCGCGGACGGATCGTCGCGGACCGCGCCCGCGCGGACACGCTCTAGGCTGGGCGCCGTGAGGAAACGTCGAACCGTGCCGTGTCTTCTGCACATGAGCGAGACCGGCCGATCGGTCAACACACCGATGCCGGAGCCGGAGCGCACGCGAACGCGTCGGACCACCACCTCCGGGCCCCATCCGCTCATACCGGACCCGGGGACCCGGTGATGGAACAGCGCACCGTCGGCCGCACCGGACTGCGGGTTTCCCGGATCGGTCTGGCCACTCACACCTGGGGCAGCCATACCGATCCCGATACCGCCGCCGCGCAACTGATCGCGTTCACCGAATCCGGCGGGACCCTCGTCGACACGTCCCCCGCCTACGCCGGCGGCGCCGCGCAGCGGATCCTCGCCGACCTCCTCGGCGATCTGGTGTCACGCGACGAACTCGTGCTGTGCGCCGGCGCCGGCCTGGTACCGCATCTGCCCTCGGTTCCCGTCGGCAGTGAGCCGCCGCCCCACGGGCAGGCCCGGATCACCGTCGACTGTTCGCGGCGCACCCTGCTGCGGCAGCTGGACCGCACCCTGCTGGAACTGGGCACCGACCATCTCGACCTGTGGCAGATCACCGCCTGGGACCCCGGCACCCCGCTCGACGAGATCGCCGCCACCCTCGACTACGCGGTCACCTCCGGCCGCACCCGATACGCGGGGGTCCGTGGATTCACCGCCTGGCAGCTGGCCAGCCTGGCCGCGGTCAGCCCGATCGCGGCCGTCCAGACCCCGTACTCGCTGCTCACACGCGGCGCCGAGGACGATACGGCGCCCGCCGCCGCACATCACGGGGCCGGACTGGTGGCCACCGCACCACTGGCGGGCGGCATTCTCACCGGCAAATACCGCGACGGTGTCCCGGCCGATTCCCGTGCCGCGGACGAAGCCACCGCCGCCGAGATCCGCGGCCGTCTCGACGACGACCGGGCGACCGCGGTCGTCGACGCCCTCGTCACCGCCGCCGACGGCCTGGCCACATCACCACTGGCGGTCGCGCTGGCATGGGTGCGGGACCGCCCCGGCGTCGCGAGCATGCTCGTCGGTGCCCGCGATATGGGTCAGCTCACCGGGGTACTGGCCGCCGAGACGCTGGAGCTCCCGCGGGCGATCGCCGCCGCCCTCGACGATGTGAGCTCCACCCCGTAGACCGGGGGCGGGCGATCACCGCGCACACCCGCACGGATTAGCCTTGCCTTCATGAGGTATCACCGGGTCCGCTCCGGAGGGGCGCGCGCACTGCTGGCAGGACTCGCGGCGGGCCTGCTCGTCTGCACGGCGGCCTGCGGCAGTCCCGAACCCGCGAGCGCCACCGGACAACAGGGCCCGGCCACCGCGGTCCTCGGCGACCTGGACCCGGTACCGATCACCCCCGCGCCCACCCCGGTACTGCCGGCCACCGTCCGATCCTTCGACGGCACCGATGTCACCGTTACCGACGCGAGCCGGATCGTCGCCGCCGACCGGTACGGCACCCTCGCCCAGATCGTGTGGGCACTGGGACTGGGCCAGAACATGGTGGGCCGCAGCACCGCCGCCGCGTTCCCCGCCGTCGCCCACCTGCCGAACGTCACCGGCGGCAACGGCTCGCTCAACGTCGAATCGATTCTGGCGCTCCGGCCCAGCGTATTCCTCACCGACACCACCAGCGCCTCCCCGGCTGTCCGGGAGCAGCTGCGCGCCACCGGGATCACCGTCGTCTACTTCGACCCGGAACGCACCATGGAGGGTGTGGTGCCGCAGATCGAGGCCGTCGCGGGTGCCCTGGGCGTGTCCGCGCGCGGGCAGGAACTCGGGCAGCGGACCAGCGACGAGATCGCGGCCGCCTCCGCGGCCGTACCCGTCCCCGACCCCCGACTGCGGATCGCGTTCCTGTACCTGCGGTCCAGCGCCATCACCATGCTCGCCGGGCCCGGTTCCGGCGCGGACGCGCTCATCGCCGCGCTCCACGGCGAAGACGCCGGGCAGCAGGCCGGTCTCACCGAACCGTTCACCGCCATCACCAGCGAGGCGATGATCGCGGCCGCGCCGGACGTGCTGCTGGTGATGACGGACGGAATGAAATCGATCGGCGGGGTCGACGGGATCGTGCAGATCCCCGGCATCGCGCAGACTCCCGCCGGACGCAACAAACGCGTCGTCGACATGTCCGACGCGGTGCTGTTGTCGTTCGGCCCGAACACCGGCCGCGTCATCGCCGCCCTGTCCGACGCCGTCTACGGCCGGGCCGGCGCATGAGCGAACCGGACACGGAAGCGGCGACTGCGCACGACCACGGAGGGCCTCGCTCGTGCGGATGAATCCGGCATGACCGTAGAACTGGAGAAACGACCCGCTCCCCCCATCACCGGTCATCGGCGACGCCGCGCTGTCCTGGCCTTCACTGTCGCCGCGGTGGTACTGGTCGCCTTGGCGCTCGCCTCCGCCGCGATCGGGCAGGTACCCACGACACCGGCCGAGGTGGCCGGTAGCGTCGCCCACCGTATCGGCCTGGACTGGGGGCCCGTGCCCGCGCATCCCGCCGGGGAGGTCACCCTCTGGGAGGTCCGGTTCCCGCGGGTGATCCTGGCGATTCTGGTGGGGGCCGCGCTCGCCACGGCCGGCGCGCTGTTACAGGGTGTGTTCGCCAACCCGCTCGCCGAACCGGGCGTGATCGGTGTCTCCTCGGGTGCGGCGGTCGGCGCCGGGACCGTGATCGTCTTCGGCGGGGCGTTCGTCGCCGCCTGGTCGGTCGCGGCGGCCGCGTTCGCCGCCGGACTGTTCACCACGGCGCTGGTGTATGTGCTGTCCCGGTCGGGCGGCCGCACCGAGGTGGTGACCCTGGTACTCACCGGCGTGGCCGTCAACGCGTTCGCCGGCGGGCTCATCGCGTTCCTGCTGTTCGTCGCTTCACCCGCTGCCCGCGATCAGATCGTGTTCTGGCAGCTGGGCAGCCTCAACGGCGCCACCTGGGACGCGGTCACGGTCGTCGCGGTACTCACCGTCGCCGGAACAGCTGCCGCGATACTCGTCGCGCCCCGGCTCGACCTGCTCGCGCTCGGCGAATCCGCGGCCCGCCACCTCGGTGTCGATGTGGAACGGCTGCGGCGCACCGTGATCGTGATCGTCGCGGTGCTCACCACCGCGGGAGTGGCGTTCACCGGGATCATCCTGTTCGTCGGTCTGATCGTCCCACATGTCGTCCGGATGATCGTCGGACCCGGACACCGGGCACTCATCCCGGTCAGCGCGGTCCTCGGCGCCGTGGTGCTGCTCGGCGCCGATGTCGCCGCCCGTTCCCTGGTCGACAATGCCGACCTGCCGCTGGGCATGCTCACCTCACTCATCGGCGCCCCGTTCTTCTTCTGGTTGTTGCGGCGTACCAGGGCGCGGGCCGGGGGCTGGGCATGACGACCGCCCCGGCCACCCTCCGCCACGGACTCACCGGGCTGCTGCGCCGCACACACGAACTGCCCCGTACCCCGGAGGCGGGCAGTGTCACGATGCGGGCCCGGGGAATCACCCTGGACCGGCACGGGGGCGGCGGCGGAACCCGGCGAGTACTCGACGGGGTCGATTTCGAGGTCGCGGCCGGTGAGGTCGTGGCCTTGGTGGGCCCCAACGGCGCCGGAAAGTCGACACTGCTCGCGGTACTGGCCGGCGAACTGGAACCCGGGCAGGGCGATATCGAACTCGACGGCCGGCCGCTCGATCGATGGACACCCATCGATATGGCGCGGCGCCGCGCGGTACTACCCCAATCCCACACGGTGGGGTTCCCGTTCACCGCCGCCGAGG
>JABFXT010000724.1 GCA_013361595.1 Nocardia sp.
GATACCGCCCTGCGGATACCAGCGTTGACCAGCGACGATTGGCGGCTGCGTATCCACGGCATGGTGGAGCGCGAAATCGAGCTCACCATGGCCGATCTGCTGCGCCGCCCCGCGGTGGAGAAGGTGATCACCCTGACCTGTGTGTCCAACGAGGTCGGCGGCGATCTGATCGGCAACGCGACCTGGATCGGGTACCCACTCGCCGATCTCCTGGCCGAGGCCGGAGTCCGGCCCGACGCGGATATGGTGCTGTCCACCAGCGTCGACGGTTTCACCGCGGGGACGCCCGTCGCGGCGCTCACCGACGGCCGCGACGCCCTGCTCGCAGTGGGCATGAACGGCGAACCGCTGCCGGTCGCGCACGGTTATCCGGCCCGGATGGTGGTCCCCGGCCTCTACGGATATGTCAGCGCCACGAAATGGGTGGTCGATCTGGAGATCACCAGATTCGATCGGGCGCAGGCATATTGGACCCGGCGCGGCTGGTCGGCGCTCGGTCCGATCAAAACGGCCTCCCGTATCGACGTTCCGGCGGCTTTCGGCAGCGTCGCCCCCGGACCGGCGATGGTGGCCGGGGTGGCCTGGGCCCAGCATCGCGGGGTCGCCGCGGTAGAGGTCCAGGTCGACGACGGGCCGTGGCAGCCGGCCGATCTGGCGCCGGAGTATTCGCTGGATACCTGGCGTCAGTGGACGTGGCGCTGGGACGCGCCGCCCGGTTCGCATACGCTGCGGGTCCGGGCGACCGACGGAACAGGCCGGGTACAGACCGAGGAACGTGCCGACCCGGTACCGGACGGCGCCACCGGCTGGCATACGCGGACGGTCACCGTCCACTGACGGTGACCGTCCGCAGGGTCTGCTGACGCCGGCAGTGCGAATATCGTTCATGAATCGGCTCCGGTCCGGCGTGCAGCGAGGACCGCTGCCGCCAGCGATGAGGGCAATGGTTCTCGGACCGGCTCCGCGGTTGTGCGATTCTTGATCCGGGCGGGTGATGACCGTGGCCATCGGGAGAGAGCGCTTGTCGAGTACCGGATCGCGCATGTTCTGCCATGTGGTGGAGAGGTTGCAGAAGGTCGCGCGTGCGGAGGGCTCGACACTCGCGGACCGACTCGGGCACGGGGCGGCGCACACGCGCGACGGTCTCGAGATGGATACGGGTGCTGATCGAGCCGGTGAGCGATCGGTCGCTGACCTGGGGGATTCTGGAGAGTGGGCACCGGCGCCGAGACCGTTCTATGCCAGGATCGAGGACGATGAAGGGGTGAGCAGATGGAGAACGATCGATCACGGTCAGGTCTCCAGTGTCCCGGCATTCGATTCCGATGGCGAACTCGTCGGAGTCATATACCCGAGCGACATAAGTAATCAAATGAGCAGCCAGACTTGGATCGGATCGACCAGCGAAACCCTGGGCACACCACAGAGCTTCCTGGCGAAACTCGCCGACGGCAGCGAGATGATCCTGATTTCGCGAGACCGCCCGCACGATCCGAAACCCTGGGGGCCCGGAGCCAAGAAGATCAATTTGCACAGTACCGGCGATGAGTACTATTTCTACGCCGATCCGAGCTGGAAAGACGGATACGGCACGCCGGTAACCCTCGGGCCGAGGTCCGCCGGCAGATTCGTCGCGACAGATCCCATTCTCGAGCCCCTGTCAGTTGACGGGGAACCCGACGAATTTGTCGTCAATGCCTGCCGCTCCGGTGCCGAAAAAGACGAGGCGATCAGCTTTGCCGATGAGCTTTTCAAGGCCGAGATGGTCAAGGGGCAGGTTCATTTCCCCACCGATACGAGCCTCGGCGGCGGGGGGACCCTGCCCGACGGCTCCCAGGAGCGTTTTATTTCGGTCGTGTCCAACTACGACGCAAACGGAAATCAGTTGCCGCTGTGGCTGAGTGTTACCGAAGAGGACGTCGCGCGGGCGCGCGCAGCGGAGTAGCAGGTCCGTGGATCGAAGCGATCGGCCGGGCTGGTCGTTCCGGCAGACTTCGATGCGGTCTCGCCGCTTCACGGGCTGCGCATCATCGGCGGCGCAGGCCTGTCCCGGGCCGGTTCACATACGCGGACGACCGAACGGACGGTGACCGTCCGTTCGGTGGTCCCCTACGCGACCGCCGGCGCCGGTTCGTCGGCGAACTGGGTCCGGTAGAGCTCGGCGTAGCGCCCGTCGGCGGCGAGCAATTCGGTATGCGTTCCGCGTTCCACGATGCCCCCGGATTCGACCACCAGAATCTGATCGGCCGCGCGCACGGTGGACAGCCGGTGCGCGATCACCAGGGCGGTGCGCCCGTGGAGCGCCTCGGTCAACGCCGCCTGCACCGCTGCCTCGGAGGTGGAGTCGAGCGAGGCCGTCGCCTCGTCCAGCACCACCACGCGGGGCTGTTTGAGCAGCAGCCGGGCAATGGTGAGTCGCTGGCGTTCCCCGCCGGAGAGCCGGTAGCCGCGTTCCCCGACCACCGTGTCCAGCCCGTCGGGCAGCCCGGCGATCAGCTCACCGAGGCGGGCGCGCTCCAGCGCGTCCCACAGCTGCGCCTCGTCGGCCTCGGGGGCCGCCAGCAGCAGATTTGCCCGGATGGTGTCGTGGAACAGATGTCCGTCCTGGGTGACCAGGCCGACGGTCGCTTGGATCGAGGTGGTGGTGAGTTCGCGGATATCGGTGCCGTTGAGCCGGACGGCACCCGAATCCACGTCGTAGAGTCGGGAAACCAGTTGTGCGATGGTCGATTTACCGGCACCCGAGGAGCCCACGAGGGCGATGAGCTGACCGGGCTCGGCCCGCAGGGACACCCCGTGCAGTACTTCCTCGCCGCCGCGGGTGTCCAGTGTCGCCACCTCCTCGAGGGAGGCCAGCGAAACCTTGTCCGCGGCCGGATATCCGAACCGTACATCGTCGAGTTCCACGGCGACGGGCCCGTCGGGCACCGGCCGCGCATCGGGTGCGTCCTCGATGAGCGGTCGCAGATCGAGCACCTCGAAGACTCGCTCGAAACTGACCAGTGCGGACATGATCTCCATCCGGGCGCTGGCGAGCGCGGTGAGCGGCGAGTACAGCCTGGTCAGCAGCAAGGACAGCGCCACCACGGCGCCCGCGTCCAGCTGCCCGCGCAGTGCGTACCAGCCGCCCAGACCGTAGACGAGCGCGACGGCCAGCGCCGATACCAGCGTCAGGGCTGTCACGAATACGGTTTGCAGCATCGCGGTGCGCACCCCGATATCGCGGACCCGCTGTGCGCGCAGGGCGAACTCGGCCGACTCCTGGGCCGGACGACCGAAGAGCTTCACCAAGGTCGCGCCCGGCGCGGAGAACCGCTCGGTCATCTGGGTACTCATCGATGCGTTCAAGCCGGCTGCCTCGCGCTGGATATCGGCGAGCCGGTCACCCATCCGCCGCGCCGGGATCACGAACACCGGCAGCAGCAGCAGTGCGAGCAAGGTGATCTGCCAGGACAATTGGAGCATCACCACCAGGGTGAGCGCCACGGTGACGATATTGGCGACCACACCGGAGAGAGTGTCGCTGAACGCGCGCTGCGCCCCGATCACATCATTGTTCAACCGGCTGACCAGCGCGCCGGTCCGGGTCCGGGTGAAGAACGCGACCGGCATCCGCTGGACGTGATCGAAGACGGCGGTCCGCAGATCGAGGATCAGGCCCTCGCCGATTCGCGCCGACAGCCAGCGGATGGCCAGGCCCATTCCGGCGTCGAGGACCGCGAGCGCCGCGATGGCCAGAGCCAGCAGGATCACCGTGCGGGGTGGTGATCCGGCGAAGATATCGTCGACCACCCGGCCCGCGAGCAGCGGTGTGGCGACGACCAATACCGCGGCGGCGACGCTGAGCACCAGGAAGGCGATCAGCCGCCGCCGGTGCGGCCGGGCGAAACGAAGAATCCGCCGGGCCGTGGCCGAGCTGAACGACCGTTGCTCCTCCGGCGCGTGCATGCGCCGGTACATCTGGTCCCAGGCCACCGATTCCATGCTCATCTGACATGTCCTTCCGCTCCGGAGCCCGATTCAACTCCAGTGCACCGACACTAAAAGCTCAACCATCATTGAGGTCAAGGATTTGTCGGTCGGGAATCGCCGGTACCGGATGCCGCCGCGATCGGCGCGAGCTCCAAACGGACCCCGAGCAGCCGGACCGGCCGATCCAGGGGGAAACGATCCAGCACCCGCAGCGCCGCCTCGACGACGGTGGGGATATCGGTGGTGGGCTCGGGCAGTTTGGACTGTTTGCTGCGGGTGTAGAAGGTACTGGTGCGCACCGTGACCGCCACCCGGGTCGCGATCCGGCCCGCGGCGGCGATCTCGGCGGTCACCTCGGCCGCCAGCCGGGCGACCTGCGCACCTATCTCGGCATGGTCCTCGATATCGCGGGGGAAGGTCTCCGACCTGCTGCGTCCCACGGCCGGCGGTGGTTTCGTCACCACCTCGGTATCACCGGCACCGCGACCCAGCACCCACAGATACGGCCCGTTGGCCGGGCCGAACTCGGCCGCGAGCCGGGACCGGTCGGCGGCCATCAGATCTTCGACCGTATGGATACCCGTCTCGGCCAGCCGGGCCGCGATCCGGCTACCTATTCCCCAGAGCGCGTTCGTCGGGCGATGCGCCATCACCGCCGACCAATTGGCCGCGGTGAGCCGGAACATCCCGTCGTGCGCTCCCGGCGGGTCGTCCGCGGTATCACCCGATTTCCCGACCGATTTGGCGAAACCGGTGGCCAGTTTCGCGGTGAGTTTGTTGTCACCGATTCCGATCGCGCAGGTGAGGTCCAATTCGGCGATCGAGGTCCGGATCGCCCGGGCCAGCTTTTCGGGATCATCGGTATCGGCCGCCACGAACGCCTCGTCCCAGCCCCACACCTCCACCTGGTCGGTGAACTCCCGCAACCGCGCCATGACCTCCTCGGACGCCTCCTCGTAACAGGGGACGTCCAGCGGCAGGAACACCGCGTCCGGGCATTTGCGCGCCGCCGACCGCAGTGCCATCCCGGCTCGCACCCCGAAGGCTCGTGCCGGGTAGGAAGCGCAGGTCACAACCTTGCGCGGTTCCTCCGGGTCACCGTTTCCACCCACGATCACCGGCTGCCCCCGTAGTTCGGGATGGCGCCGGAATTCCACCGCGGCCTGGAATTGGTCGAGGTCGACGTGCAACAGCCATCTGGCCACGTCTCCGTCTTACCCCACCGGGGCGACAAGGAGAGGGATATCGGACTCCCTCGATGCGCTCGGTGCGGACCGTCCGGAACTCACGACCGGTCGGGAGACTCGTCCGCCGACCCGGGAAGCGGCGGGGTGCTCAGCTCGGGTGCGACCTGATGCTCGACGGGTTCGGGCCGGGCGGCGGGCGTCACCGCCAGGCCCCGCAGGCTGGAGAAGGCCGCCACCGAACCCGGCCCACCCGCGGACTGCGGCGAATTCGGGCCGGTGGCCTGCCGGCTCGGATCCTGCTCGCCGGCCGCACCCTCGACGGATTGGGTTTCGGTTTTCGCCGGCTGCCCGGGAGTGCTCGGGGCACCGCTCTCGGTCTTGCCGCCGGGTTCCTGCGCCGGGGCGGCGGCGCCACCGTCGCCCGCGATCGGAGTTCCGGTAGCGGGAGTTCCCCCGGCCGGGGTCCCGGTGGCGGGACTCCCCCCGGCCGGGGTGCCGGTATCAGGGATCCCCCCGGCCGGGGCCCCGTCGCCCGGGGTCGTGCTCACCGGTGTACCGGCCGAGCCGGACGGGGAATCCGACGAATCGCCGGCATCCTGGTTGTCGACGGCGTCGATGATCGCGGCGGTGGCCTCACCGCCTGCCTTGATGATCTCGTCGAGATTACCGGCGAGCCCGCTGACCGCGGTGATCATATCGGGGAGGGTCCCGGTGATAGTGCCGATCGCGGTCACCATGTTCGTGATCTCGGTCGGCGTCCAGGTCCCGGAAGTATTCGCCGCCGGACTTCCGGTGGACGCGGGTGTTCCGGTGGACGCGGGTGTTCCGGTGGACGCGGGTGTTCCGGTGGACGCGGGTGTTCCGGTGGACGCGGGTGTTCCGGTGGACGCGGGTGTTCCGGTGGACGCCGGTGTCGTCGTCAGGGCGAGGCTGGACGGTGTACCCGAACCGCTGTCCGGGCTCTGCGTGACCGCCGCGGGATTCGTTCCCGCGGTGGGGATCTCGCTGCCGGGGGCGGCGGCGATCGGGGTACCGACCGCGGCGGAGTAGGTCGGTTCCCCGGCCGTGTAGGTGAGATCCGAATCGGCCGAGAGTCGACCGCCCGGCGAGAAGAATGTGCCCGTCTGTACCGCGTCCAGTGCGGTGAGCAACTGTTCGTAAGCGCCCGACACCGTGGTGTGCGCTTCGGTGCACAACGTGGTGAAGGCGGTGACCTTCGCGTCGACCTCGGCGACGAACACCTGGTCCAGCCAATCGCGGCACACGGTTTCCGGATCCGTGCCGCCGGTGTAGCTCGCCGGTAGTTCGGTGCGCAGTTGCTCGGTCACCGGATCACCGGCGGTATCACCTTGTCCGCGGGCGATATCGATGAACCGGTCGATCTGCGCTGCCGTTTTGCCGCCGGCCGTATCCGGGTCGAAACCGGTCCGGGCGGCGTCGGCCTTCTGCCGCAGAGCCGTATCGATCTGTTCGACCGCTGTGGTGGCGGCGGTCCGGACGGAACCCAGGGAATCCAGGCCGGCGCTTATCTTGCTGCCCGCGTCGGCCAGCAGCTGCTGGGCGTTGTCGGCCGCGGGCGAACCACTCCACAGACCCGGCACTTCGCCGAACCGCACGGTCTGGGTGCCCGCCTCGTCTTCGACCCGTCCGGTCAGCTCCTCGGTCAGCACGGTGGCGAAATCACGCAGTCTCGCCAGGTCCAGCCCACGCTGCTGATCGTAGGCAGCGGCCAGCCCGGCATAGTCACCACCCGCCGGCGAGGCCCCGGTCCATTCGCGGTAGCGGGGGAGGAAGACCTCGAAGTACCGCAGCGCGCCGGTGCCGGTATCCAGGATCGCGTCGGCACCGGTATCGTCGCCGGTCCTCATTCGAACGCCCCCGCGACCGCGCCGAGATTGGTGGCCGTGGCCTGGTCCACGCCGGCGCAGCTGCTCGCGCTGGCCCACAACGCGGTCCCGCAGTCGTGTACGCAGTTGGCCCAGGAGAAGAGATAGCGGCTTATATCGCCGAGCCCCTGGCCCAGGCGTTCGCCTGCTGCCCGGTAATCGCGGCCGGCGTCGGCGGTTTCGAATCCACGCAGGCAATCCGTGGTGCGCAGTGCGGCGGCATTGACCTCGTCGGCCGATCCCCGCAGTTCCCCCGCGATACCCTGCACCGCTGCGATATCCATCAACATGTCGATCACTCCCCGTGTTTCGGCGGCAATCCGCTCACCGCCGGTGTCCGCCGGACGACGGACCACAGGACTCGGCCGGCCGGCGCGAATCCTGCTCTGCTACAGGGTTCGACGGCGACAGCGGGTTACGGGTTCCCGCGGCACCGAAAGTTTTCTCACCGTTCACGATCGGTATCGGCCGGTGCGGTGTGCCGACTCACCGGCCCCGGTGCGCCGGTGAGTCCGGAGCGAACGGGGGTCGCGGGCCTAGGCTGGTTCATGTGACCGACCAGGATGTACGACGGGACACTCTCGCGCGGCATCTGCGCGCGCGGATCGGTATCGACGCGGTCGACATCTCCCGCCGTCGCCGGGTGGAGTACTCATCGGATGCCTCGAACTACCGGGTCCTGCCCGAGGCTGTCGTCTTCCCCCGTGCCGACGAGGATGTGGCCGCAGTACTGGAGGTCGCCCGGGCCGAGGGGGCGGCCATCACTCCGCGGGGCGCCGGTACCTCTGTCGCGGGGAATGCGGTCGGTCCCGGCATCGTCATCGATTTCAGCAGGTACATGAACGAAATCAGCGAGATCGACCCGCACCGCCGGACCGCCCGCGTGCAGCCGGGGGTGGTGCTGTCGGAGCTGCAACGCCGCGCGGGCGCCCACGGATTGCGTTTCGGCCCCGACCCGTCCACCCAGAACCGCTGCACGCTCGGTGGGATGATCGGCAACAATGCCTGCGGGTCGCATGCCATTGCCTGGGGCCGCACCTCCGACCGGGTCCGGGAACTGCGGATCCTCGACGGCACCGGCACCCCCCGTCGGCTGGCGGACACCCTGGACGCGGTTCCGGGGCTACGGGAGTTCACCACGAACTCGCTCGCCGTACTCCGCACCGACCTGGGCCGGTTCGACCGACAAGCGTCGGGCTACGGCCTGGAACATCTGCTGCCGGAGCGAGGCGGATCGGTAGCGGCGTCGTTCGTCGGTTCCGAGGGCACCTGCGGAGTGCTGCTCGAGGCCGAAGTGGAACTGGTGGAGATCCCGCCCGCGACGCTGCTGGTCGTGCTCGGCTACCCGGATCTGGCGACCGCCGCCGACGATATCGCCGCGGTGGTCTCGGTCGCGCCGGTCGCGGTGGAAGGTATCGATGCCGGGCTGGTCGAGACAGTGCGGGCGCACGGCCGCCGGGTCCCCGATCTACCGCGGGGGGCGGCCTGGCT
>JABFXT010000591.1 GCA_013361595.1 Nocardia sp.
AGTCGCACAAGCTCCGCTGGCTGTTGCTGGCGGTCGCGCTCGTCCTCGCGGTAGTGGTCGGTCTGGCCGTCGGATACAAGATGATCCGGACCAACTACTACGTCGGTGCGGACAACGACAGTGTCGTGGTCATGCAGGGCCTGCCCGGATCGATCCTCGGCTACTCCATCCACGAGGTGAATCTCGTCGGCTGCGTCACCACCAAGGGTGAACTGACTCTCGTCGAGAACGGCGCCGCGATGCCGCAGGGCTGCCGAGTGCTGAAGGTCAGCGATCTGGAACAGACCGGCCGCGACCAGGTCGAACGCGGGCTGCCGCCCGGCACGCTGGACAAGGCCCGCGAGCAGATGGCCGTCCTGGCCGACCGTGAACTGCTCCCGGTGTGCAAGAAGAACGCCTCGGCCGCCCAGCCGGGCGTGGTCACCACCACTCCCGCACCGGCGCCGGCACCCGCTGCGCCGAGCCCCACCGAAGCGGCCCCGCCCGCGGTGGCCCAGCCGTCCGCGCCCGGCACCAACGGTGAGAACCCGGCGCCGCCCGCACCCCCGACCACCACCGTTCCGGCTCCGACGACCACCGCTCAGCCCCAGATCGCGGGGGAGAACTGCCGGGTGACGGACTGATGTCCGCACCGGCACCGCCGTCCGCCGGGGCTTTTCCGAGCCCCCCGGGCGGTTTCGCTCCGGCGCCGTCGCCGACGACCCGGCGCAATACCGAGTTGGTGCTGCTCGGATTCGCGGCACTGATCACCACCGCCGCGCTGGCACTGGTGGAAGCGAGCCAGGAAGAATCGCTGACCTGGGATATCGCGAAGCTCGGACTGGCCTATCTCGGTCTCTTCGCCGTCGCGCACCTCGCGGTGCGCCGCTTCGCGCCCTATACCGATCCCCTGCTGCTGCCCATCGTGGCGCTGCTCAACGGTATCGGCCTGGTGCTGATCCATCGGCTCGACCTGGCCGATCAGCAGACCGCCGCCTACAACTCCTGGGATATCCCCTCCCCCGACGCGAACAGCCAGATCCTGTGGACCGCGCTGGGGATCATCCTGTTCGTCGTCATCCTGGTGGTGCTGCGCGACTATCGCACGCTGGCGAAATATGCCTACACCCTCGGTCTCGTCGGGTTGGTCGCCCTCGCGATCCCGGCGATCCTGCCCGGTTCGCTCTCCGAGGTCAACGGCGCCAAGATCTGGATCCGGTTGCCCGGGCTCAGCCTGCAGCCCGGCGAGTTCGCGAAGATCCTGCTGATCATCTTCTTCGCCTCGGTCCTCGTCTCGAAACGTGAACTCTTCACCGCGGCCGGCCGGCACTTCCTCGGTATGGAATTCCCGCGCGCCCGCGATATGGGCCCGATCCTGGCCGTGTGGATCGTCTGCATCGGCGTCCTGGTCTTCGAGAAGGACCTGGGCACCTCCCTGCTGATCTTCAGCACCGTGCTGGTGATGCTCTACATCGCCACCGAGCGGGTCGGCTGGCTGCTGATCGGCGGTGGGCTGCTCGCCCTCGGTTTCGTTTTCGCCTACCAGATGTTCGGGCACGTCCGCGTACGAGTGGAGACCTGGCTGCACCCGTTCGACGACTACAACAACACCGGCTATCAGATCGTGCAGTCACTGTTCGGCCTGGCGACCGGCGGTCTGGCGGGCACCGGCCTGGGGGCCGGACGGCCGTCGCAGGTGCCGTTCGCCAAAACCGACTTCATCGTGACGACCATCGGTGAAGAACTGGGCCTCATCGGGCTGACCGCGATCCTTATTCTGTTCCTGGTCCTGGTCCTGCGGGGCATGCGTACCGCGCTGGCGATCCGGGACAGTTTCGGCAAGCTGCTCGCCGCCGGACTGTCCTTCACCATCGCCATCCAGGTCTTCGTGGTGGTGGGCGGCGTGACCAAGCTGATTCCGCTCACCGGTCTCACCACACCTTTCGTCTCCTACGGTGGTTCCTCGCTGCTGGCGAACTATGTGCTGATCGCCCTGCTGATCAAGATCTCCGACGCGGCCCGCGAGCCCGCGCCGGCGCGGCGCCGGGAACCGGCTCCCGCGCCACTGGCCGAAGCTCAGACAGTGATGGTGTCACGGCGGCAAGGAGGTCTTCCGCGTTGAACACACCATTACGCCGGGTGGCCATGGCGGTGATGGCGATGATCGTCGCGCTCCTGCTCAACGCTACCTATGTGCAGGTCATCAAGGCCGACGACTACCGGGCGGACCCACGCAACTCACGGGTGCTGCTCGACGAGTACTCCCGGCAGCGCGGCCAGATCTCGGCCGGCGGTACCGTGCTGGCCAGTTCGGTATCCACCGACGACCGCTACAAGTACCTGCGCGTCTACCCCACCGATCCGCAGGCCTACGCCCCGGTGACCGGGTTCTACTCCATGCAGTACGGCAGCACCGGACTGGAACGGGCCGAGGACCCGGTGCTCAACGGCTCGGACGGACAGTTGTTCGGTAGCCGCCTGATCGATCTGATCTCCGGTCGCGATCCCCGCGGCGGCAATGTCGTCACCACGATCGACCCGGCGATGCAGCAGGTCGCCTACAACGAACTCACCAGCAAGGGCTACACCGGCTCGGTGGTGGCGATCGAACCCAGCACCGGCAAGATCCTGACCATGGTGTCCACCCCCAGCTACGACCCGAACCTGCTGTCCGGGCACGACGGCGCCCAGGGCACCCAGGCCTGGGAGGATCTGAGCGCGGACGAGAACCAACCCATGATCAACCGGGCGATCTCGCAGACCTATCCGCCCGGGTCCACCTTCAAGGTGGTCGTCACCGCGGCCGCGTTGTCGAACGGGAAAGCGAATCCGCAGTCCCAGTTCACCGCGGCGCCCAACATCACCCTGCCGGGCACCAGCACCACCCTGGAGAACTACAACGGCTCCACCTGCGGCTCCGGCGCCACCGCCAGCCTCTACGAGGCGTTCCGGCGTTCGTGCAACACCGCGTTCGTGGAGCTCGGGGTCGATGTGGGAGCGGCGGCGCTGGAAGACGAGGCCGCCGCGTTCGGAATCGGACCGCACCGCGGGATCCCGATGCCGGTCGCCGAGAGCACCGTGGGCAATATCCCGGACAACGCCGCGCTCGCGCAGAGCAGCATCGGTCAACGTGATGTCGCGCTCACCCCGCTCGACAATGCCGTTATCGCCGCTACCGTGGCCAACGGCGGTGTCCGGATGGAGCCCTACCTCGTAGACCAGTTGCAGAACCCGGACCTGAGCGAACTGTCCACCACCGAGCCGGTCTCGGTCGGTCAGGCGGTGAGCGCCGAGGTAGCGTCTACCCTGACCGACCTGATGGTCGCCTCGGAGGAGAACACCGCGGGCAGCGGCGGAACGTCATATCGGATCGCGTCGAAGACCGGAACGGCCGAACACGGCGCCGATCCACGGAATACACCACCGCATGCCTGGTATATAGCCTTCGCCCCAGCCGAGAACCCGAAGATCGCCATCGCGGTCATCGTGGAGAACGGCGGTGATCGGGCGCTGGCGGCAACAGGTGGGTCGGTCGCCGCGCCGGTCGCCCGGGCGGTGCTGGACGCAGGTCTGCGAGGTCGCTGAACGAGATGGATGTGCGAGTGAATCTGCGGGGAACCCGATGCTGACAAACGGCGCGATGATCGCGGACCGCTACCGGCTGCAGCGACTTATCGCCACCGGTGGGATGGGCCAGGTCTGGGAAGCCCTGGACACCCGGCTGGATCGCCGGGTCGCGGTCAAGGTCCTCAAGTCCGAGTTCTCGGCGGATCCGACCTTCCGGCACCGGTTCCGCACCGAGGCCAAGACCACCGCGATCCTGAACCATTCCGGTATCGCGGGTATCTACGACTACGGCGAAACCTACGATCCCCAGGGCGGCGAGACGGCCTACCTGGTGATGGAGCTGGTCCAGGGGGAACCGCTCAACACCGTGCTGAACCGGCTCGGCCGCCTGTCGGTGGCCCAGGGCCTGGACATGCTGGAGCAGACCGGCCGCGCACTACAGGTGGCGCATCTGGCCGGTGTGGTGCACCGCGATGTGAAACCGGGAAATATCCTGGTCACCCCCACCGGACAGGTGAAGATCACCGATTTCGGTATCGCCAAGGCGGTGGACGCCTCGCCGGTCACCAAGACCGGCATGGTGATGGGAACGGCGCAGTACATCGCACCCGAGCAGGCGGTCGGTGAGGACGCCACCGCGGCCAGCGATGTGTATTCCCTCGGTGTCGTCGGCTACGAGGCGCTGGCGGGCCAGCGGCCGTTCACCGGTGACGGCGCGCTGACCGTCGCGATGAAGCATGTCCGCGACGTGCCCCCGCCGATGCCCACCGATCTGCCGCCCAATGTGCGGGAACTGATCGAGATAACGCTGGCCAAGGATCCGTCCCAGCGGTATGCCGACGGCGGCGAATTCGCCGACGCGGTGGCCGCGGTGCGCTCCGGCCGCCGGCCGCCCCCGCCCCGCAATCTCGCCGCGGCCGGGCCCACCAGTGTGATCGCGGCGCCGCTCCCGGGCTACGACGAGTCCGCGACGGTGCAGTACAACACGCCACCTGCCGCGATGGCCGGACCGGCCACCTCGATGGACCGGGGCATGAACGATCCCGGTGACGACGGGTACCGCGACGGCGCGGGTGGGGTCCTCAACAAGAACCAGAAGTGGATGATCGCGCTGGGCATCGGCGCGCTGCTGCTCGGTGGTGCCGTGCTGTGGCTGTTGTTCGGTGGTGACACCAACCCGGACGGATCGGTGCCGGCCGGCACCTCGTCCACGGCCCCCACCACCCGCCAGCTACCGCCGCCGGTCACCACCACCTACGAGGTGACCGAACCCCCGGTCTGGACGCCGACCCCGGAGAACACCACCACTCCGCCGCCGGTCACCACGACCACGCCGCCGCCGTCGACCACTACGACCACGCAGCCGCCGAGCACGACATCGGCCGCTCCGAGCACTACCGAGACGACGGCGAGCGAAGAGACCACCGACGAGGAAGAGGAGACCACCACGCGTCGCCGCCCGCCGGTCCCGACGATCGACATCCCCTTCCCGGGGGACCACATCAGCAACGGTGCGCCGGCCCATAATCCGCAAGGACAACCATGACGACCCCGAAGAATCTCTCCTCTCGCTACGAGCTGGGCGAGATCATCGGGTTCGGCGGTATGTCCGAAGTCCACAAAGCCCGCGATCTGCGGCTCAACCGCGACGTCGCGATCAAGGTGCTGCGCGCCGACCTGGCCCGGGATCCGACGTTCTATCTGCGCTTCAAGCGTGAGGCGCAGAATGCCGCGGCATTGAACCATCCGGCGATCGTCGCGGTATACGACACGGGTGAGGCCGAGATCGACGGCGGCCCACTGCCGTTCATTGTGATGGAGTACGTGGACGGCGATACGTTGCGCGATATCGTGCGCAACGAAGGCCCGATCGCGCCCCGGCGCGCGATGGAGGTCGTCGCCGATGTGTGCGCCGCGCTCGATTTCAGCCACAAGGCCGGGATCGTGCACCGCGATATGAAGCCCGCCAACATCATGATCAACCGTGCGGGCGCGGTGAAGGTGATGGATTTCGGTATCGCACGCGCGATCGCCGATGCCGCAAACCCGATGACCGCCACCGCGGCCGTGATCGGCACGGCGCAGTACCTGTCACCGGAGCAGGCGCGCGGCGAGACCGTCGATGCCCGATCGGATGTGTACTCGGTCGGCTGTGTGCTGTTCGAAATCCTCACCGGGCAGCCCCCTTTCACGGGTGACTCGCCCGTGGCGGTCGCCTATCAGCACGTCCGGGAGGATCCTCGCCTGCCCTCGCTCGTCTACGAGGGTGTGCCGCGGGAGCTGGATTCGGTCGTGCTCGAGGCCATGGCCAAGAATCCGGCGAACCGCTACCAGAGCGCCGCGGAGATGCGGGCGGATCTGATCCGGGTACTGGGTGGCCAGAAACCCGGCGCGCCCATGGTGATGACCGACGAGGACCGCACCACCATGCTCGGTCCCGCGGACGGCGCCGGTCGCGGCTATCGCCGGGGCGACGATAGCGACGGTTACGACGACTACGGAGACGGTTCCGGGGGGCAGTCCCGCCGGAATGCCTATATCGCGGCCGGTGTGGTCGCCGCGTTGGTGGCGGCGTTCGGGCTTTTCTGGATGTTGATCGGCCCCGGTAGCCGACCCGACCAGGTGGCCGTCCCGGATCTGTCGAACACCACCGCGAGCGAGGCCGAGCAGAAACTGGATTCGCTCGGTTTCGATGTCGCGATCCAGGAGAAGCCCGACGGCAAGATCAGTGCCGGCAATGTGATCACTACCCAGCCGTTGGGCGGCTCACGGGCGGACGAGGGCAGCACCATCACCGTGCACGTGTCCACCGGACCGCAGCAGGTGCCGGTTCCCAAGCTCACCGGCTTCTCGCAGCAGGATGCCGAACAGGAACTCAACAACGTCGGTCTGCAGGCCAACCCCGAGGTCAAGCGAGAACCGTCCAGTGCACAGGACAAGGACAAGGTGATCGGCCAGGATCCCTCACCCGGGATCGAGATGGACGCGGGCAGTCAGATCACCCTGACCATCGGTACCGGTCCCAAGCAGATCCGGGTTTCGGATGTGGTCGGTCAGCTGATCGACGTGGCGCAGCCGAACCTGGAGGGTGCCGGATTCAAGATCGTGGTCGAGCAGGTCCAGTCCGCCCGGCCGCGTGGCGAGGTGCTGTCCACCAGCCCGTCGGGTGGTTCGACCGCTGACGAGGGTTCCACCGTGACGGTCCAGGTGGCACAGAGCGATCGCATCTCGATGCCGAACCTGGTCGGTCTGACGGCTGCCGAGGTGGTGGACAAACTGCGCGAAAGCGGCTGGCAGGGCAGTGTGAACCAGGTTCGGCAGATCACCCAGATCACGCTGAACTCGGACCAGGCGGGCAAGGTACTCAGCCAGCAGCCTTCCGCCGGGACCACGGTGCCGTCGTCGACGACGGTGACGGTGAACACCGGCGTACTTCCGCTGGGACCACCCTGATCCACCGCCGGGGTGCGCCCCGGCGAGCCGGACAACCGGAACCGGGCGGCCGTGAATCGGCCGCCCGGTTTCGCGTTCGTCAGACGGCCAGCGAAGCCACCTCGGACTCCAGCAGCCGCACGAGCCCTTCCTCGGGCCGCGCGCCGCAGACCTCCAGCCAGTTGGCCAGCATCCGGTGACCACCCTGGGTGAGTACCGATTCCGGATGGAACTGCACACCGTGGATCGGCAGCTCGCGGTGGCGCAGCGCCATCACGATCCCGGTCTCGGTGCGGCCGATGACATCGAATTCGGGCGGCAGCGTCTTCTCCACGACGGTCAGCGAGTGGTAGCGGGTCGCGGTGAACGGATCGGGTAGCCCGGCCAGAACCCCGGTTCCGATATGGAACACCGAACTGGTCTTACCGTGCAGCAGCTCCGGGGCCCGGGTCACGGTGGCGCCGAATGCCGCGCCGATGGCCTGGTGTCCGAGACATACGCCCAGCAGCGGGGTGCCGTGGTCGGCGCAGGCACGTACCAGGTCGATGCTGGCGCCGGCGCGTTCCGGGGTGCCGGGGCCGGGGCTGATCAGGATTCCGTCGAAATCGCCGGCCACGGCACCCGGATCGGCCAGCTCGGGGTCGTCGTTGCGCCAGACCACTGCCTCGACGCCCAGCTGGCCCAGGTACTGCACCAGGTTGAACACGAAGCTGTCGTAGTTGTCGACGACCAGTACACGCATGCACAAAGATTACGTGTTCGCCCGCCGGAACACCCGGCCCGGCCCGCGATGGCGGTACGCGCGCCCCGACCTGCCCGGGACGTGCGGTTCGGCCGCTGGGCATCACACCGATTACCTGGTGGGATAGCCTTGGGGCACGACCTGCACGCTGAACACGAGGACATCATGCCCAAGTCGAAGGTCCGGAAGAAGACCGACTACACGATCAACCCCGCCAGCCGTACGCCGGTGAAGGTGAAGGCTGTCGGTCCATCGCCCATCTGGTACGTCACCATCATGCTCGGCTTCATGCTCGCGGGGCTGGTCTGGCTGCTGGTCTACTACCTCGCGGCCGATCAGATCAGCTGGATGAGCAACCTCAATGCCTGGAACTTCCTGATCGGATTCGGGCTGATGGTGGTCGGATTGATCATGACCATGCGGTGGCGCTAGCGGCATTGCGCCCGGGATTACACCGGTGTAATTAATGCACACCTGTGGATAACCCTGTGGATAACTCTCCGTACGGAATGGGAGGACACCGCGTGCATCCCGAGGGCACCGAACCGCGTCTTGCCTGGACAACGCCCCTGCCGGCGTTGATCGCCGCAGCCGGGGGTGGACTGGTTCTGGCCGTCGCGGCAGTACTGACGACCGAGGTCCCCGGCAAATTCCTGCTGGGTGTGGCCGCTCTGGTTCTCATCGGACTCGCGGCGCTCGGACTGCGGCAGCGGCCGCGACTGGCG
Organism: Nocardia sp.; assembly: GCA_013361595.1. Lineage (GTDB taxonomy): Bacteria > Actinomycetota > Actinomycetes > Mycobacteriales > Mycobacteriaceae > Nocardia. Next base: position 8,446 of record JABFXT010000591.1, read on the forward strand.
GTGGTGCCCGGCGAGAATCCGCTGTTGGTGCTGCGCACGCTCACCGGTGTCACCGAATACACCCGTGACCAGATCCTGCGGGCCCGG
>JABFXT010000187.1 GCA_013361595.1 Nocardia sp.
TGACGGTGCTCGCGACCTTCGTCGCACTGGCGCTTCCGGATCCGGTCGTCTGGGTTTCCTATTTGCCGCTGATCCCGCTCGCCCTGCTCCTGTTCTCCGGGCTGTACCTGTTCGCGCAGCCGTACCGCATTGCTCGTGGCTCCACCGGCACAATCGATCAGCGGCGCGCCGCGGCCTGAGCTTCTCGGGCGGCGGTGCTGTGCGCGGTCAGTGGTAGAGGCCCACCAGGGCGCGTGAGGCGGCCTCTACGATCTCGTCGGCAGTGGCTTGCAGGGTGCCGTCCAGCCAGGCGGTGACGAGTTCGGCCATACCGCCCACGAACAGCAGCCCGGCGGTTTCGTCGGCGTTCTCGCTGCGGTCGCGGGGGCCGAAGAATTCGCGGGCCTCCAGTGCCGACTGGTGGGCGAGGTGACGCAGGAGTTCGGTCCGGCGCCGGCGTAGTTCCGGTATCGCGACCGACTCCACGATGGCGACCCGTGCCCTGCGCGGATCGTCGAGGAGTGATTCGACGAACGCGCGGATCGACGCCTGGGCCCGTGCCGCCGGATCTTCGCCGGCCTGCTCGGCGGCCTGCCGGCTGGTCTCCTCGATCTCGGCCGCGATCCGGTCCATCACCGCCGCGAGCAGCGCGTCCAGCCCGGAGAAGCTCTCGTAGAAGTAGCGCTCGCTGAGCCCGGCCGCGGCGCAGACGGCGGTCATGGTGGTCCGGGTGTCCGGGTTCGCCCATACCGTGAGGCCCGCTTCGAGCAGGCGCGCGCGGCGTTCGGCGACCCGTTCGGCCGCGCTGACGCCCCGGTAGACCCCCGATTGCACGGCCATGTTCTCAGCATGCCACAGGGGTTCGGCGGCCAAGGTTGACAGGATGTCCTTCCTGAATCAATCTGGACGTGATCACTGCCACATCAGCACTGAGGTGAGCCATGAAGGCCGAGGCCCTGGAACCACGCGAAGAAGCGGCTGCGAAGGGTACGGCGGAGCTGCGGCCGATCCCGGCCCAGCACCGAGACGATCGAGGGCTGCCCTTGCTCGGGCAGGTCCTGGAATACGCGAAGGACCCGGTCGCGCTGTGCCGCGGCCGCTGGGAGCGCTACGGGCCGGTGGCTCCGTTCCGGGCGCTCGGGAAGAACGCGGTGATGCTGCTCGGGCCCGACGCCTGCGGCGCGGCACTGCAGAACAAGGACAAGGCATTCGCCAACGAACCGGCCTGGTCCGAACTCGTCGGCCCGTTCTTCCATCGCGGTCTCATGCTCATCGACTTCGAGGAGCACCTGGCGCACCGGCGGATCATGCAGGAGGCATTCACGAGAACCCGCCTCGAGGCCTACACCCAGCGTCTGCACCCGGCCATCGAACAGGGGGTGGCGGCCTGGGAAGAAGGCACCGAGTTCCCGTCGTACTGGAAACTCAAGCAGCTCACCCTCGATATCGCCGCGGATCTGTTCATGGGCGGTGTGCAGGACACCGGGCAGGCCGAGATGGACCGGATCAACAAAGCGTTCATCGCCTGTGTGCAGGCCGCCGCCGGGATCGTCCGGATCAACGCGCCGTTCACCCGCTGGGGCCGGGCCTATCGCGGCCGCAAGGTGCTCGAGGATTTCCTCCGCCACTACCTGCCCGCCAAACGCGCCGAGCGGACCGACGACATCTTCTCGGTGCTCTGCCATGTGGAAGACGAGGACGGCGAGCGGTTCAGCGACGACGACGTGGTCAACCATATGATCTTCCTGATGATGGCGGCGCACGACACCTCCACCATCACCACCTCCACCATCCTGCAGTACCTCGGCCAGCATCCGGACTGGCAGCGCCGTTGCCGGGCCGAGGCGCTCGCCCTGGGGCCGGCGCCGACAATGGCCGAACTGGACAAGCTGGTCTCGATCGATCTGGTGATGCGGGAGGCGCTGCGCCTGCGGGCTCCGGTTCCGGTGCTGGTCCGGTACGCGGTGAAGGACACCGTGGTCGAGGGTGTTCGGATCCCCGCCGGTACCGATGTCATCGTGGGTATCCAGTTCACCCAGCTCATGGCGGACTATTGGACCGACCCGTTGTCCTTCGACCCCGACCGGTTCGGACCCGAACGCCGCGAGGACAAATCGCACCGTTTCGCGTGGGAACCGTTCGGCGGCGGTGTACACAAATGCATCGGAATGTATTTCGGGGGTCTGGAGGTGAAGGCGATCATGCACAAATTGCTGCGCGAGTACCACTGGACCGTCGATCCCGGCTACGTGCCGCCGATGGACTACCACTCGCTGCCGTTTCCGAAGGACGGCCTGCCGATCACCTTGATCCGTAACTGAATCGCGGGCGGCCCGCGGCCGGTTCGCTCCGGGCGGAATTCGACCCGAGACGCGCGGGCGGCACCCGCGACTCCGCGCACGACCGGGTACGAATTTCTTTCGCTGCGGAGCACGATGATGTGGTCCAGGCCGGTCTTACGCTCGA
>JABFXT010000040.1 GCA_013361595.1 Nocardia sp.
CGGCCTGCACCGCCCGCCCGGATCGGAAGACGCTCCGGCGCAACCACAGCGCCCCGGCCGGACTCCGCCGGGCCCCGCGCGCGGGGCGCACGGGGGCTCGCCGTCCGGAGCCCGCGGGTGCCCGGGCTTTCGCCACGACAGCGGTCCGGATCCTGCTCGAAGTGCTGGATCGCCGGCGTCCGGTCGCGCAGCTGAACGCCCTGTGCGCACCCGCACTGGTGTGCGCGGTCGGCTCGCTGGTGGCGGGTGATCACGTTCCCGGCCGGGCGCTCGGTTCGGCCGTGCCCGGCCCCGTGCGGTTGTTCCAGGTCGAGGAGCGGGGAGCGGAACTGATGGCCACCTACCAGCGGGGCTCGCGGCGGCTCGTGGTCGCGGGACGTATCGAACGCGGCCCGGCGACACCCTGGAGGATGACCGCGCTGCGCGTTATGTGAACCACATCGGCCGCGACCATCGTGACCGGCCGGCTCACCTTCGGCCGATCGTAGTGAAACCGGGTGCGTTCCGCGGATATCTCGGGCAGAGTCGACCGGATGACGGTCCGGAGTGTCGGTGAGTTGCTAGCCGTGGTGGCAGACGGTGATCCAGTGAAATATCTGCCGTTCTGGGGCCACCGCCCCCGCCCGGACGGAACGATCGGCGCGGGCTGCCTGAGCCAGTGGTGGCCGGCGGAATTCACGGTCGACGGGTCGGTCTTTCCGACGGCCGAGCATTACATGATGTGGCGGAAGGCGAATCTGTTCGACGACGCCGGTATCGCCGCCGAGGTGCTGGCGGCCGACGGTCCGGGAGCGGCCAAGGCGCTCGGCCGCCGGATCGCCGGATTCGACGACGCGCTGTGGGAGATGCACCGGTTCGGGATCGTGGTCGCGGGGAGTATCGCGAAGTTCGGTCAGCACGCGGAACTTCGGCGCTTTCTGGTGAACACGGGGGACCGGGTACTCGTGGAGGCCAGTCCGATGGATCGGATCTGGGGGATAGGGCTGGCGGCCGACGATCCGCGCGCGGCCGATCCCGCGCAGTGGCGGGGATCGAACCTGCTCGGGTTCGCGCTGATGGAGGCCCGGGCGGTGCTGCGCGGATCGGCGACCGGGCAGGTGGCCGGGTAACACCGCCGGAGTTACGGCAGTATGCACGGTACCGCCGATCGGGCGGGGCGGTTCAGGGGCGGTGGGCCCGGATATCGACCGGACGTCCGTCCGGGTCGTTGGCCGTCATGGTCCATTGGGTGGGGAGCGTCTCGATCGGTCCGGCCGGGAGCCCGGCGCCCATGATCCGTTCGCGTACCTCGCACAGCTGGGCGTAGGTCGCCAGGCGCAGGCCCCACCCCGCTCGGCCGAGGGGGTCGAGCTCGGTGGACGGTCCGGTGGTGGTCTCGACGATCGCCAGGTGGTCGGCACCGCCGACGTCCAGCACCGCGATGCGCGGATCGGTGGCGGAGGCGGGCCGCTCGAAGGCCAGTCGGGCCCCGAGCACACCGGTGTAGTACGCCACGAGCTGGTCCAGGTCTGTCGTGGCCAGCGTCAGATGGTTGATCCCGAGGAGTTCCGGCATGGTGACCCGAGCGTAGAGCCCGGCCCGGCTCGCGTCCAGGGTGTGTTGTGCCGGGCCGGGGTGCGGGGGCGTTGCTGGGCGCCCGCTTTGTCCGATCCGGTGTGCCTTACGCTGCTCTTCCATATGGCGGTGAGCGGAGGATGCATGGTCAGCGGGAACGAGCCGGTGGGGCGTCGGCGGGATGCCTCGGCCACGCGGGCCGCGATTCTGGCGGCGGCGCAGGAATTGTTCGCCGAACGCGGGTACGAGCGCGCAACTGTACGTGATATCGCCACGCGGGCCGGGGTGAACCAGGCGCTGCTGTTCCGTTATTTCGGTAACAAGGACGAACTGTTCCGCGCGACGATGACCGATCGGGGTCGTTCGGTGCTCGATGCCGGGCCGGTGGACGCACTGCTGTCCCGGTTGCTGGAGCGAGCGCTGGAGCCGAACGAGGCTGTCTCGCCGGGCAATTGGCTACAGGCGGCGCTGCGATCCAGTGGGCACGAAGAAGGCGCGTCGGTGATCCGGCGGGAACTGGGGGAGGAGTACATCCGGGCGCTGTCGACGCTCACCGACGACGGTGACGGGGAGTTGCGCGCCGACCTGTTGCTGGCCTGGCTGCTGGGGATCGGGCTGGTGCGGTCGGTGCTGCATCGGGAGCCGCTGCACAGTGCGGAGCCAGGGGCGGTCGCCGGGTAGGTGCTGCGGGCCGCGGGGGTGCTGCTGGAACACAACGACGCGAAATTCCCTCCGGCGTAGCGCTGCCGCGTCGTTGACGCCACCTCCGCAAGACCCTTACCCTGCCTAAGTAAGCAATCGCTTACACGTCGGAGCCGCCGGGCGTCGGGAAAGGGAGACCTATGATCGTGAACACCGAGGTACGCCAGTACCCCTTCGGCGAACCGGTT
>JABFXT010000165.1 GCA_013361595.1 Nocardia sp.
CGCGGGTGTCGGTGCCGCGGCCGCCGTCGCGGTGGGCCTGTTGTCGGTGGGCGCCGCGAACGCAGATGCCTTCGTGGCACTGCCCGACGGCCAGAAAGCCGGGCCCGGAGTGACCATCACCCGTACCGGTGAGCATGCAGTCGTTTCGCCCTCGATGGCGGCCAACGGTGCGGGCCGCGTGGTCTGGGTGTCCGGAAACGCCATTGCCGATGTCGCCGTCACGCCCGAAGGCGAGCCGGGCCCGAACAACGGTCCCACCGGCGAGGACGGCACCAACAACTCGTCCACCCACGGCGCCTCGCAGCTCAACACCGGCTATATCGTCGGCTGCCAGGTGAGCATCGGCGAGGATGCGATCGGCCTGGGCGGCTCGCTGGGCCTGTCCCTCGACGGCGGCAGCCTCGGCGGCTCGGTCGGGGTCGAATTGGGCCCGGGCGACGTCAAGTTCGTACAGATCGACTACAAGGACATCACGAAGCCCGGCAAGTACTCGGTCGAGTACCAGGATGCCGAGATCGAGATCCAGGGTTGCGCGGGTTACGCGCAGGCGCGGTCGTACACGGTGGTCGAGATCATCGGCGACCACTACTCGAAGACCACGCTGTACGGCCAGCCGTTCAGCATCGGCTGAGCCGCCGCGCCCGACCACGTCGTATCGAACCGAACTTCCTCGCGCAGCCCGCGAGCTCTCCCTTCGAAGGGTGTAACCCAATGATCAACCGTAAGAATCTGGCGCGCCTGGCCGGCGTCGGCGCCGCCACCACCATCGCGCTGGGCCTGTTCTCGACCGGGGCCGCCAGTGCCGACACCTTCATTCCGCTGCCCGGCGGCGAACTGGTCAAGACACTGTCCGACGGCACGGTGGTGACCGTCCGCATGGTCGGCGAATCGGCTTCCATCAGCCCGTCGATGGGTGCCACCCCGGTGCACCGCAACGCCTGGGCATCCGGTAGCGCGCAGGTCGAGATCGCCGGCGGCGAGGATGTGGGCGGCAAGATCTACCCCGGCTACGTCGTGGGCTGCCAGGTGAACATCGACGGCGGCGGCGCCGAGGGCGGTGCCGGCGCAGATGTCGACACCGAGGGCGCCGTGAGCCCGAGCGCGGAAACCGGTGGCAACCTCACCGTCGGCCCCGGCCAGGCGAAATCGTTCTACGTTCTCGATATCGAGGGCCCGGACGACTTCGGTAGCGAGGATCACGCGACCAACAACAAGTTCAAGGGCAACAGCGGTTCGGTGACCTGGTCCGATCAGACCATCGGCCTGAGCGGCTGCGGTGGCTACGCGCAGGCCCGGTCCTTCGTCAAGGTCGAGGTGGAGACCGAGAACGTGATCACCTTCGTCACGCTCTGGGGACAGCCGTTCAGCCTCGGCTGATATCGACCGATCCGGACATATCGGCACGAATACGGGCCCGCCGCAGCTGCGGCGGGCCCGTATTCTGTTCGCACAGAACGGGGCAGCCGATGATCCGGGCGTATTTCCCCAGCACCCGTCACTTTCCGGCTACCCGGCAATCACCGGATCGACACACCGTGTCGGCGGCACGGTAGCCGAGTGTTCACCGGCTGTGTGGTTTCGGGTTCATCTCGCGGCTACAGCCGTCCCTCAAGCTCTATGAAGCCTGTTCTCGGGCCGCCCCGACATCGAATCGCTGCGATGCCGGGAGTCGCTGAAAACCTTGATGAGGGGAACTATGAGCAAGAACCGCACCACCGGTCTGCGCTGCGGCGCGCGTGCCCTGGGCGTGGGCGCTGTCGCTGCCGTGGCCATGGGCCTGTTCTCGACCGGTGCCGCGAACGCGGATACCTTCGTGCCGCTGCCCGACGGCGAGAAGGCCGGGCCGGGCGTGAAGATCACCCGCACCCATGAGAGCGCCACCATTTCGCCGTCCCTGGCCGCCAACGGCGCGGGCCGGACCGTCTGGGTCTCGGGCAACGCCACCGCCGATGTCTCGGTGACCCCCGAGGGCAAATCCGGCCCGAACAACGGCCCGACCAACGCCGGCGGCACCAACAATTCCTCGACCCACGGGGCTTCGCAGATCAACACCGGCTATATCGTCGGCTGCCAGGTGAGTATCGCCGACAACGCGATAAGCCTGGGTGGCTCGGTCGGGATCAAGGTGGACGGTGGCAGTGTCGGCGGCTCGGTCGGCCTCAAGCTGGGCCCCGGCGAGGTCAAGTTCGTGCAGATCGAATTCAAGGACATCGAGAAGCCCGGTGTCTACTCGGTCGAGTACCAGGATGTGGAGATGGCGATCCAGGGTTGCGCCGGTTACGCGCAGGCCCGGGCCTACACCGTCGTCGAGGTCATCGGCGACCACTACTCCAAGACCACCCTCTACGGGCAGCCCTTCAGCATCGGCTGACACCGGTACCGGTCGAATTCACCCATTTCACTTCTCGCTGTAGCGAATTCAACCCCAGAGGGGCACAAACACATGTTCAACCGCAAGAATCTGGCGCGCCTGGCCGGCGTCGGTGCCGCCGCCTCGATCGCGCTCGGCCTGTTCTCCACCGGAGCGGCCAACGCTGACACCTTCGTACCGCTGCCCGGCGGTGAAATCGTCAAGACTCTGTCCGACGGCACCGTGGTGACCGTGCGAATCGCCGGCGAATCGGCCAATATCAGCCCGTCCATGGGCGCCACCCCCGTTCACCGCAATGCGTGGGTATCCGGTAGCGCGCAGGTCGAGATCGCCGGTGGAGAAAAGGTCGGTGGCAAGATCTACCCCGGCTACGTCGTGGGTTGCCAGGTCAACATCTCCGGCGGCGGTGTCGACGGTAGCGTCACCGGCGACGTGAAGGTCGGTGACGACAGTGCCGAGATCACACCCAGTGGTAAGGGTGGCGCCAACCTGACCCTCGGCCCCGGTCAGGCGAAGGCCTTCTACGTCCTCGATATCGAGAAGCCGGACGACTACGGCGATGAGGAACATTCCACCAACAACAAGTTCAAGGGCAACAACGGCTCGGTGACCTGGTCCGACGAAACCATCGGGCTGAGCGGCTGTGGCGGCTACGCACAGGCCCGTTCGTTCGTGAAGGTCAAGGTCGAGACCGATCACGTCATGTCCGTGGTGACCCTGTGGGGCCAGCCGTTCAGCATCGGCTGATCCGGAAGTAGGGCTCGTACGGCCCGGTTCGGGTCGGATCCACATCTCGGTGCAGGGCCTGCCGCATAGTCGCGGCAGGCCCCTGCGTTCTGTGCTGCCGGGTATCGGGCGCTCAATGGAAGATCACGGTGAGTGCGCTGTTCAGCGAGGCCGCCGCCACGACCGCCGCCCGGTGGGGATCCATCGCCACCAGTACGACGCGGTCGGTGTGCCGGGTCGCGCCCGTATCCGTGGACGCCCCCGATACCGATACCACCGCCGCGTCGACGGCCAGGGTGTGCGCGAGCGCCGATTCCTCGGAACCGGCGGCTACCACATCGACTCGGTCGCCGGCGCGCAGTATCTCGGTGATCGCGGTATCCGCGAGGCGGACGGGCACGATCCGGGCATCCGGGTGGCCCGTCGCGACCTCGGCCAGCCGTGGCCCGACCACGCGTACATCGGTGAGGACTTCGCCCGCGCGCAGACCGGCGGTCAGTGCGGCGCCGAGTAGCGGGGCGGGGTCGGTCGCCGCGCCGCCGGGTGCGATACCCGGAGGATAGGAAGCGAGACGTAGGTCCGCGGCGGCGAGCAGATGACCGGGTGGGAGGTCGCGTGCCGCGACCACGAGGGAAATACGTGTATGAGCCGGATCGCCGCGGAGGAACAATGCGACGGCGGCCAGGGCGCACAGTGCGGCCAGGATGCGCCGCAGGAGGACTCCATCGGCCCACGGTGGGCGATTGTCGAAGGCGGCACGCCAGGTCTCGCCGGTGCCGAGACGGCTGCGACCGCCGATGCCCGTCCGGGCGGTGATTCGAGTGCGGCTCATGGGCCGAGCGTATGAGTGCTTTCCGGCCCGAACCGGGAGTTGTGCGCGATTGTGGACAACTCCCGGGGTGTGGAGAATCCCTGACGATGCCCGGCTGCTATCGCCGGGCGATCAGCGCCGGAGCGGCGCGAGATCCATCTCTCAGCTGGCCGCGGCGGCCGGGGTCGACGAAGTGCCGGTCGAACCCTTGTCGGAACTCGATTTGGAGCCCGACCCGGACGAGGTCGACGCGGAGCTGTCGGACTTGGCCGGCTCGCTGGCGGTCGATGCACCGCTACGGCTGTCGGTCCGGTAGAAGCCGCTGCCCTTGAAGACGATGCCCACCGAATTGAAGAGCTTACGCAGGGTGCCGGAGCACTCCGAGCAGACAGTGAGTGCCTCGTCGGTAAAGGACTGAACGATATCGAAGCGGTTGTCGCACTGGGTGCACGCGTATGAATAGGTTGGCACAGGGTCCTCCGCAGTATTCGAGACTTAGCACTCTACAGCTGACAGTGCCAACAGTGCCAATCGCCGATTGATTCCCGGACAGCTCCCATTGTGCCGAGTGCCACGGTGAAGGGGGCTCAGGGCGGGCCCGATCCGAGCCGCCGCGCGCCGTCGCCCGGTGTCAGTACCCAGGTCATCCGGATATCGTGCGGTTCCTCGGGTAGCCGCTCGACCAGCTCGTCGTCCCGGACGACGACCATCCGCCGCGCGGCCGGATCGGCCATACCCAGCGTCCGGTCGTAGTAACCGGCCCCCTGTCCGAGCCGGACGCCGCGCCGATCCACCGCCAGCGCCGGAATCAGCAGCAGCCCGGCCCGGGCGACGGTTTCCGGCGGCAACACCGGGCCCACCGGTTCGAGCAGGCCGAACCGGGCCGGGCGCAACGATTCCGTGCCGGTGAACTCGGCCCAGCTCAGCGCCCCCGGTTCGCCGGTCACCGGCAGCAGCACGCGACTGCCGGAAGCGCGCATCGCCTCGGGTACGGCCACCGAACCCGGTTCGCCGCGCATCGGCACATAGGCGCACACCCACTCAGCGGGATCCAGATCCGCGGCCGCCGCGGCCAGCGCCGCCGTCTCCGCGGCACGTACGGATCCGGACAGTCGCGCCCGGCGGGCGCGGATCTCCGCGCGCCAGGCCTGCTTGTCACGCTCGTCGGGCATGGGCACGGCGACAACCATAGGCTCTCAGCGGTGCCGGTTTCGTCCCGTAAGTCCGCGGCGGGCCGGTGTACAGCCGTTTGGACGGCGCTGTGGATGGATAGGGTGTGTATATGACAGAAAAGGCCGCAGAACAGGGCAACGAGGGCGCCACCGCGCCGGAACCGGGCTTCCGGACGGCCGTCGTACCCGCGGCCGGGCTGGGAACGAGGTTCCTGCCCGCGACCAAGACGGTTCCCAAGGAACTGCTGCCGGTGGTCGACACTCCGGGTATCGAGTTGGTGGCCAGCGAGGCCGCCGAATCCGGCGCCAGCCGGCTGGTGATCGTCACTTCCCCCGGCAAGGACGGTGTGGTCGCGCATTTCGTGGAGGATCTGGTGCTGGAGAGCACCCTCGCCGAGCGCGGCAAGTTCCAGCTGCTGGAGAAGGTGCGCAAGGCTCCGGGGCTGCTCGATGTGAGCTCGGTGGTACAGGAGGAACCGCTCGGCCTCGGGCACGCCGTGGCGCAGGCCGAAGCCGTGCTCGATCCCGACGAGGAAGTGATCGCGGTACTGCTGCCCGACGATCTGGTACTGCCGTGCGGGGTGCTGGACGTGATGAACCGGGTCCGCCGTAAACGCGGCGGATCCGTGCTGTGTGCCATCGATGTGCCCAAGGATCAGGTCAGCGCCTACGGGGTGTTCGATGTGGCGCCGGTACCCGATGCGGTCAATCCGAATGTGCTGCGGGTCAAGGCGATGGTGGAGAAGCCGAGCCTGGCCGACGCGCCCTCCACCTTCGCCGCGGCCGGTCGCTATCTGCTCGATCGCGCGATCTTCGACGCGCTGCGCCGGATCGGCCCTGGTGCGGGCGGAGAACTGCAACTCACCGACGCGATTTCGCTACTCATCGACGAGGGACATCCGGTCCATGTTGTCGTCCACCGTGGGTCGCGCCACGATCTGGGTAACCCGGGCGGCTATCTTCGTGCTGCGGTGGATTTCGCGTTGGAGCGCGAGGAATACGGTTCCGCGCTGCGCGAGTGGCTCCAGCAACGGCTCGACCCGGCGTGGAACCCGCAACTCACCGCGGACGAATGAGATCGCCTGCGGGGCGAGGACATCGGGAAGGGCTGGATGCGCTCTGTTGAGGATCAGCAGATCAAGGTGACGGCCGCGGCCGTCGCGCCGCGGCCGGTGCGGGTCGCGATCTCCGAGGCCCAGGGCCTGCTGTGTGCCGAGGACGTGGTGACCGAGCGGCCGCTGCCCGGGTTCGATCAGGCCGCCATCGACGGGTATGCCGTGCGCAGTGTGGATGTGGCGTCCGCGGGCGCCGATATCCGGGACGAGGACGGCGAACTGGTCGACCTGACATTGCCGGTGGTCGGTGAGGTGCTCGCCGGTTCCCGGCAGCCGATCCGGCTGCAACCCCGCCAGACGGTGCGGGTGGCGACCGGGGCGCCGTTGCCCACCCTCGCCGACGCGGTGCTGCCGCTGGATTTCACCGACGGTGGCCGAGGCCGGCTCAAGGTGTACGAGCCCGTGCGATCGGGTGACTACGTGCGCCGGGCCGGCGATGATGTGCAACCCGGGGATGTCGCGGTGCATGCCGGGACGATCATCGGTCCCGCCCAGGTGGGCCTGCTGGCCGCGGTCGGCCAGGACAAGGTCCTGATCCATCCGCGGCCGCGGTTGTCGGTGATCTCGATCGGTGAGGAACTGGTCGATATCGACCGTGCGCCCGGGCCGGGGCAGGTCTACGACGTGAACTCCTACGCGCTGGCGGCCGCCGCTCGTGATGCCGGTGCGGATGTGAACCGGGTCGGTATCGTCGACGCCGACCCGCGCCGATTGCGTGACGTGGTCGAGGGACAGCTGGTGCGGGCGGAAGTGGTGGTGATCGCCGGCGCGGTCGGCGGATGGGCTTCCGATCAGGTGTGCGAAGCGCTCGAGGGGCTCGGTGAGCTGGAGATCGCCCGGGTAGCGATGCATCCGGGCTCGGTGCAGGGGTTCGGCCGGCTCGGCCGGGACGAGGTGCCCACCTTCCTGCTGCCGTCCAATCCGGTCGGCGCCCTGGTGGTTTTCGAGGTGATGGTGCGACCACTGATCCGGATCGCGCTGGGAAGGCGGCAGCCGATGCGCCGGATCGTCCGGGCCCGGACCATAACCCCGATCCAGTCCATGGCCGGTCGCAAGGGCTACCTGCGCGCCCAGTTGATGCGGGACGAATCCACGGGGGAGTACCTGGTGCAGCCGCTCGGCAACAGCGCGGGCGCGTCGTCGCATCTGCTGGCCGCGATGTCGGAGGCGAACAGTCTCATCGTGGTCGAACCCGACGACACCGAAATTCGCACCGGTGACAAGGTTCGGGTCGCGTTCCTGGCGCAGCGCGGCTAGAAGTGGAGTCCATGAATGTCTTCCGGGCCACTCAGCATCCCGGGTGGCCCGCGCACCTCGGCCCGGTGCGGGTGTCGGCCGGGGAGGTGACGTTGCGGCCCGTGCGGTTGCGGGACGCGGCGGCGTGGAGCCGGATCAGGTTGCGTGACCAGAACCATCTGGAGCCGTGGGAGCCCACCGGCCGCGGTGCCTGGGATGCGCGCAATCATGCTTCGAACTGGCCGCCGCTGTGGTCGAGCCTGAAGGCGGAGGCGCGCCGGGGCGCGATGATTCCGTTGGTGATCGAGGTCGACGGTGCGTTCAGCGGGCAGCTGACGGTCGGCAATATCGTGCGCGGCGCATTGCGTTCGGCATGGATCGGGTACTGGGTCGCCAAGGATCTCGGCGGGCAGGGTGTCGCGACCGCCGCGCTGGCGCTGGGGCTCGATCACTGTTTCGGCGCGGTCGGATTGCATCGGGTCGAGGCAACGGTGCGGCCGGAGAATCTGGCGAGCCAGGCCGTACTGCGCAATGTGGGGTTCCGCGAAGAAGGGCTGCTGCGTAGGTATCTCGACGTGGACGGAGCGTGGCGGGATCATCTGCTGGTCGGGATGACGGTGGAGGAGTTGCCCGGCAGGGTCGTCGATCGCCTGGCGCGGGAAGGGCGGTTGACGCTGCGGTGAAGCGGCGCCGGAAACCGGCCTGTCCGGAACCGGCTTTGGTGGAAATGTGACTCATGTGGCGGAAGTGCACGGCGAGCCTGCCGTGTTGTACCCCTACTCGGAATTAACCTACGGACGTCGGTGGTGCGTCTTGCGCCATCGATGGAGAGCTCGTACCACGATCTGCGAGACGTACCCGCGGGGAAGGACTCCGGCGCCGGGTCGCACACGGTTCATGGCGGGGGCTCGGACGACGACCAGGCGGGACGGAGGTGCTGACGACGATGCCGAATTCGATCCTGTGGATCGGGCTGGTCGTGCTGTGGGTCTTCGTCCTGTTTCCTATCCTTGCCGACCGGCATCCGAGAATCCGCCGGACAACCGACACGGCCCTGGCCACGCGGGTACTGCATCGTGGAGATTCCAAACGGCG
>JABFXT010000626.1 GCA_013361595.1 Nocardia sp.
CGGATCAGGTGAGGACGACCAGTTCGGTAGCGGAGGCGATCTCTGTGCGCAGCCCCGCCCGGTTCGCGACCCGGGCGACAGCGCGGCTATCGGTGGGGTCGGTGCGGCCGAGTACCAGGGCACGAGCCAGCAGACCCTTGTGATGTTTGTTGAAGTGGCTGACCACGCTGCGCGATCCGTCGGGCGCTTCGGTGAGCACCGTCGCGGTGACCGCCCCCGGTACCCGCCCCAGTTGCTGGTAGATGCCGGAACGGAGGTCCACGACGAGTTCGTCGCCGGCCGCTTCGCGCAGAGCGGGGCCCAGCCGGTCCCGCCAGACGGCGGCCAGCGTCGGGCGGCCGGGCAGTTTCGAGCCGCCCGAGAGCCGGTAGGCGGGGATGGGGTCGCCGGCGCGGACGGCGCCGAACAGTGCCGAACCCACCGCGATCCGGGCCACGGCCTTCGCGCGCTGCGCTTTCGTGAACGAGCCGGCGCCGAGGGCGTCGTAGAGCACTCCGGTGTAGCGCTCCAGTGCGGGCCGGGTGGGGGAGGTGCGGACCGTGGCGTTGCGGGCCAGTTCGGTATCGGAGTTCTTGCCGAGCCCGAGCGCGGCGCGGGACGCCGCCGGATCTCCGGCCAGGGCGACCAGATCGCCGACCAGCCGTTCGCGGGTCTCGGTGAGCGAGCCGAACGCCAGCGCGGACAGATCCAGCGGGCCGCCGGAACCACCGTCGGATTTCGTTTCGGAAGGGGGGAGCAGCACCAGCACGACCGGTTACGGTACCGGTCGTCGCCGGGTGTGCCCGCCGGCCCCGCTGGCGGGGATGCCGGGGTGTCGCGGCCCCGGCCGGGCGGTCGCGCGCACGGGTGCGCTCGCCACCGGTAATCGAGTGTGGCCGGTGAACGCATAGGGGCTACGCTGGGCAACCGTGATCACCCGCCTCTCCCGACTGTTCCTCCGTACGTTGCGCGACGATCCCGCCGACGCCGAGGTGCCCAGCCACAAGCTGCTGGTGCGCGCCGGCTATGTGCGCCGGATCGCGCCGGGTGTGTACTCGTGGCTGCCGCTGGGCCTGCGGGTGCTGCACAAGGTGGAGGAGGTGGTGCGCGAGGAGATGAACGCCATCGGCGCCCAGGAGATCTCGCTACCCGCGCTGTTGCCGCGTGATCCCTACGAGGCCACCAACCGCTGGACCGAGTACGGCGACGCCCTGTTCCGGTTGCAGGACCGTAAAGGAGCCGACTACCTGCTCGGTCCCACCCACGAGGAATTGTTCACCCTCACCGTGAAGGGTGAGTACAACTCCTACAAGGACCTGCCGGTCACCCTGTATCAGATCCAGGCCAAGTACCGCGACGAGGAACGGCCCCGGGCCGGCATCCTGCGCGGGCGCGAGTTCATCATGAAGGACTCCTACTCCTTCGACCTGGACGAGGACGGTCTGAAGGCCAGCTACAACGCGCACCGCGAGGCCTACCAGCGGATCTTCGACCGGCTGGGCGTGAAGTACGTGATCGTCGCCGCGACCTCCGGTGCCATGGGCGGTAGTGCCTCCGAGGAGTTCCTGGCCGACAGCCCGGTGGGCGAGGACACCTATGTCGTGTGCCGGGAATCCGGCTACGCCGCCAATGTGGAGGCCGTGGTCACCGCGGCGCCGGAACCGCTGCCGATCGAGGGGCAGCCCGCGGCGCAGGTATACGACACTCCGGACACTCCGACCATCGCGACCCTGGTGGACTGGGCGAACGGCGCGGGAATCGCCGAGCGTCACGGCCGGCCGGTCACCGCGGCGGACACCTTGAAGAACGTCATGGTGAAACTGCGCCACCCGGACGGGAAGACCGAGATCGTCGGTATCGGTGTGCCCGGCGATCGCGAGGTCGACGACAAACGGCTCGGTGCCTCGGTCGAACCCGCCGAGGTGGAGCTGCTCGCCGAAGCGGATTTCGCCGCCAACCCGTTCCTGGTGAAGGGCTATATCGGCCCGAAGGCGTTGCAGGCCAACGGTATCCGTTACCTGGTCGATCCCCGTGTGGTCTCGGGAACCTCGTGGATCACCGGCGCGGACGAAACCGGCAAACATGTCGTCGGCCTGGTGGCCGGTCGTGATTTCACCCCGGACGGCACCATCGAGGCCGCGCAGGTGCGCGACGGGGACATGTCGCCCGACGGTCGCGGCCCGCTGGTCTCGGCGCGCGGTATCGAGATCGGCCACATCTTCCAGCTCGGCTACAAATACACCGATGCCTTCGAGGTCGATGTGCTGGGGGAGAACGGTAAACCGGTACGGCTGGTGATGGGTTCCTACGGGATCGGCGTCTCGCGCATGGTGGCGGTCGTCGCCGAACAGCAGCACGACGACAAGGGTCTGCGCTGGCCCACCGAGATCGCGCCCTACGACGTGCACGTGGTGATCGCCAACAAGGACGAGGCGGCCCGGGCCGGAGCCGAGGAAGTGGTCTCGGCGCTGAACGCGCAGGGCCTCGATATTCTCTTCGACGACCGGACGGCCTCGCCCGGTGTGAAGTTCAAGGACGCCGAGCTTCTCGGAATGCCCTACGTCCTGGTCATCGGCCGGGGGTGGGCCGAGGGCAAGGTGGAACTGCGCGACCGGTTCACCGGGGAAACCGAGGACGTTTCCGCCGATTCCGCGGTCGAGGTGGTGCTCGCCCGGATCCGCGGCTGATCGCGGTTCCGCTCGCCGGGCGACGGGTCAGTTCTCGATGGCCTGCTCGGCGAGCTGCCGCGCGGCCGCGTGTACCGCGGCCGGTGCGCTGTGGTCGCCGGTGATCGAATAGCTGATGATCGCGCCTTCGTGCAGGCTCAGCAGCTGTACCGCGAGCAGGTCCGGGGTGGCCGCACCCGCGGCGGCGGCGTGGTCGCGGAAGTAGTCGCGCAGCCATGTCTTCTCGGCGACGATCACCTGTCTGCCGGGGTGCTCCGGTTCGGGCAGTTCGGCGAAGGCGTTGATGAAACCGCAGCCCCTGCTGCTGTCCGGTAGCCATTCGGGGAGGACGTCGAACGGTGCCAGCAGCCGGCGGAGCGGGTCGGTCTGCTCGGCCAGGTGCGCGTCGATGCGGGCTCGCCAGCGGCGGTCGCGATCTTCGAGGTAGGTCACGAGCAGGCCGTCCTTGGAACCGAATCGGTCGTAGAGGGTCCGCTTGGTGACACCGGATTCGGCGGCGATGGTGTCGACGCCGACGGCATGGATACCGCGGGCGTAGAAGAGTTCGGCCGCAGTGTCCAGGATGCGCCGAGCCGCCGGTGTCAGCTTCGTTTCCGCGCTGTGTGCTGTGCCGGGCATATATCACTCCTTGTATTCACAGACCTGTGTACCTATCGTAGGGGAAGCGAAACTTTACAGATCTGTGTAGTGGAGGTCGATATGCCTGGTCTGATCCGATTCGTTCGCGATTTCGCCTACGGGGTGCACGCCGGTCACGGAATACGGCACGGCGTGCCGCGGTCCGGCGCGGTTCGGGGGTGCCGTCCGGTCGGCGACGATGCGCGCGGCCGGGTCGGGCCCGTCCGGGCCGATCCGGCCGGATCCGGGCAGCTGCCCGCGGTCGCGGGCGGCCTTCCGGCCTGAGGTTCGATCGTCGCCGGCTCGGGCCGTGGTCGAGCGATCGGTATCGGCGGTGGCGGCTGCCGACGGCGCTCAGGCCCGTTTCCGTCGCCGCCGACGGAGCATCACGAGAATTCCGTAGGGGAACGTCGCGCGGATGCGCACTGCCCCTCGGTTGTCCGGGATGAGAGAACCCGGATGCCGAGGGGCAGTGCGCATCCCGAATGTGCCGCGGTGCTACTTGTGCGGGACCCCGGTGACCAGGCCGCCGTCCACCACGAACTCGCTACCGGTGGCGTAGGAGGATTCGTCGCTGGCCAGGAAGAGGATGAAAGTGGCGACCTCCGCGGATTCGGCCGGCCGGCCGAGGGGGATGGTCACCAGATCGTCGGGGATGCCCTCGGTCATCGGGGTGCGAATGAGGCCGGGGTGCACAGAGTTCACCCGGATACCGTGCGGGGCCAGCTCCAGTGCCGCGGATTTGGCCAGGCCCCGGACGCCCCATTTGGATGCCACGTAACCGTGCGCGAACGGGGCGCCGCGCAGCCCTTCGACGGACGAGACATTGATGATCGAGCCGCCGCCGGCGGCGATCATGGGTTCGACGGCGGCGCGCATGCCCAGAAAAGTGCCGACGAGGTTCACGTCGAGGACCGCGCGGAATTTCTCCAGGGAGAGTTTCTGCAGCGGGGCGCCGTTGACGATGCCGGCATTGTTCACCAGCACGTCCAGCTTGCCGAATTCGGTGACGGCGGTGGCGACGGCGGTATCCCACTGTTCGGGTTCGGTGACGTCGAGCGGCACGTAGCGCGCGGCGGTGCCGATCTCGTCGGCCAGGGCCTTGCCCTCGTCGTGCAGAACATCGCCGATGACAACCTGTGCGCCCTCGGCCACGAGCAGTTTCGCGTGGGCGGCGCCCATCCCCCGCGCGCCGCCACTGATCAGGGCAACTTTGCCGTCTACACGTCCCATGGCGGTGACGCTACCATGAAACTGGAACACGTTCTAGACACTGGTCCGGAACCGTGCCCAGAGTCGGAAGGCGGCGGTGGAGCAGTATTTTCGCCGCCGCGATCCCCCGTAGCTAGGAGAATCAATGGCCCAACGCGTCGTCCTCGTCGGCACCGGCAATGCCGGCCGGATCGCCCTGACGCAGCTCATCACCGATGACCGCTTCGAACTCGTCGGTGTATGGGTATCCAGCCCGGCCAAGATCGGAGTCGACGCGGGAGAACTGGCCGGGCTGGATATCGACACCGGGATCAGAGCGGTCGGCGACCTGGACGAGCTACTCGCCACCCGGCCCGACTGCGCCGTGTACTGCGCGATGGGGGATACCCGGCTGATCGAGGCGATGGCCGATGTCCGGCGATTCCTCGCCGCGGGGGTGAATGTGGTGGGTACCGCGCCGGGCCTGCTGATGTATCCGTGGGGGACACTGCCACCGAAGGTCTTCGCCGAGGTGGAAGCGGCGGCCGTGGCGGGGAAGTCGAGCCTGTTCGTCAACGGGGTGGACCCCGGATTCGTCAACGATCTGATCCCGTTCGCGCTGGCTTCCACCTGCCGGCGGGTCGACCAGGTGCGCTGTCTGGAACTGGCGGACTACGCGACCTACGACGGGTCGACCGTCATGTTCGACGTGATGGGATTCGGGACCCCGCTCGATCAGACCCCCATGCTGCTGCAACCGGGGGTGCTGGGTATCGCCTGGGGCGCGGGCATCCGAGCCCTGGCCGCCGGACTGGGTGTGCGGATCGACGAGATCACCGAGACCTACGAGCGCGAGCCCGCACCCGAGACCTTCGAGGTCGCGGTGGGTGAGGTCGCGAAGGGCACCCAGGCGGCACTGCGGTTCGAGATCACCGGCCATGTGGACGGGCGCCCGGCGATCGTGGTCGAACACATCACCCGGCTGCGCGACGATCTGCGCCCCGACTGGGCGCGACCCGCACAACCCGGCGGGTCCTACCGGGTGGAGATCACCGGGGAACCCTCGTACGCGGTGGATATCTGCCCGTCCAGTCGTCACGGTGACCACAACTACGCGGCGATCCTGGCCGGTGTCGGCCGGGTGGTCAACGCCATACCTGCCGTCGTGGCCGCCGAACCGGGTATCCGAACCACCGGTGACCTGCCGTTGTACACCGGCCCCGGGCTGGCGGCTCCCGCCTGACCAGTGGAATCCGGCCGACGGATTCGGCGGCGATCCGGCAACGCACCTAAGCTCGGATGCCGGAGCGTACGAGCCGCTGGCTCGGCGCCGAACCCCCAGGGAAGGTGCGCTTGTATGTATGAGCCCGAACGGTCCGGCCCGCGTGAGCCGAACCTGACCGAACTGCGCGAACGGGCCGCGCACGGCGATTCCGACGCCGTCGCGCAACTGCTGGATATCGGGGACGAACGCACCGATGCCGTGGACCTGAGCGAATACGACCTCGGCGTGGACACCGAGGCGGGCGGCGACGCCGACAAATAGCGAACCGGCCCCGCTCGGGCCGTCGGCGACCCGGCCGGAGTACCGATCCACCGGTACTTCGGCCGGGTCGCTTGTAGGGTGGGGCGATATGGGAACCGCTCCGGCTGTCACACCGGAGCGACCCTCTATCCGGAACCCGGTCCCGCCGGCGGCACGAGCCGGCGGCGCCGCGCTGTGGAGCCGGCTGCGTCGTCCCCCGGGAAGTGCGGTGCTGTGGGCGGCGGCCGCGCTCATCGCGCTCCAACTCGGCATCCGCGCCCTGGTGACCGCGAACGGCTACTTCTACTGGGACGATCTGATCCTGGCCGGCCGGGCCGGGACCCTGCCGCTGCTGTCCGGCGATCTACTACTGCACGATCACGACGGGCATTTCATGCCGTTGGCCTTCGCGGTGTCCTGGCTGACCACGGCAGCCGCACCGCTCGACTGGGGAGCGGCCGCGGTTGTTCTGCTCGCCGGCCAGCTGGCGGCCTCGCTGGCGGTGCTGCGCATGCTGCTGGTGCTGCTCGGGCGACGCCGGGCGCTGCTGGTCCCGCTGGCGTTCTATCTGTTCTGTCCGCTGACGCTTCCCGCTTTCGCGTGGTGGTCGGCCGCACTCAACGCCCTGCCGCTGCAGTTCGCGCTCGCCTGGGTGGTGGCCGACGCGGTACTGCTGGACCGCACCGCGCGCCGCCGGTACGCGATCTCCGGCGTGGTGGTGACAGCCGTGGGACTGCTGTTCTTCGAGAAGGCGGTGATCGTTCCGTTCGTGGCACTGGCCGTGGTCCTGTTGCGGCGCTACGTCGACGGCCGGCGCCCCGGGCTCCGGGCGGTGCTGCGGCGCGGCGCGGGTCTCTGGGGCGGGGCGGCGGCGGTACTCGTGCTGTGGGCGGTGTTCTATCTGGCGGCGGTCGGGAGATCGAGCGGCGAGGGCGGTTCGGACGTTCTGGCCCATATGCTGCCGCGCGCGGCCTGGGCCGGTCTGGTGACCGCGCTGCTGGGCGGACCCTGGGGCTGGGAACGCTGGGTGCCCTCCGCGCCGTGGGCGGTCGCACCGGACTGGGCGGTGTGGGTGGCGTGGCTGCTGCTGGCCACCGGGGCACTGCTGACGATCCGGGCCCGGCGAATGGTGTGGCCGGTATGGATCGCGGCGGTGGTGTACGTACCGGCCGTGCAGATCCCTGTCGTGCTGATGCGGGCCGGCCCGAACACTGTCGACGAACTCATGATGTCGCTGCGCTACCTGGCCGATACCGCCGTGGTCCTCACCGCCGCCGGTGCGCTGATCCTTCGTGCCTTCGCGCGTCCGCGGGCGGCCACCGCCGACCGTGCGGCCACCGCCGACCGCCGGCTCCGCTGGCGCGGACCGATACCGGCGGTCCTGGCGGTCGCGGTGTTCGTGCTGAGCAGCCTCTGGTCGACCTGGACCTTTTCCCGCAGTTGGTCCGAGGGGCCGACGAAAGACTATGTGACCACTGTGCAATCGGAATTCGAGCACTGGGACGGGTCGCCGCTGCTCGCGCAGGAGGTGCCGTGGAACGTGCTGAATCCGACGGCCTACCCGGAGAACGAGGCGGGCCGGGTGCTGTCCTCGATCGCGCCGCCCGGCGCCTTCGCCGCAGCCACCGATCATCTGCGCATGATCACCGACTCCGGGCAGTTCGCCGATGCCCGGGTCTGGTGGAACCGCGGAATACTTCCGGGGCCCGAACCCGGCTGCGGGTATCGGATCGGCGGTGACAGCTCGGTCCGCGTTCCCCTCGACGGGCCCATGATCGCGCACGAATGGACGGCCCAGCTCAACTATTTCGCCGACCGGGACGCCACGCTCACGGTGGGGCTGGAACGCGGCAGCCGGGCGGTGGTTCCGGTAAAGGCCGGTCTGAACACGGTTTTCGCGCGGATCACCGGCAGCGGATCGGCCCTGATCATCCGCAACCGCACACCGGAATCAGCGGTGTGCCTGGGCACGGGGCCGGTCGGAGTCGCGTCGTATTCGTAGTGTCCGGACCGCTGCCGGGTGCCGGTGGTGCGCCGAGTTCCCGTCCCCGAGCGGGGCTTCCCACTCCCGGTGGTATCGGACAACTGTAACGGTGGTTACGTGTCAGGTGCCGCACAGTGCCTGGTGCACCTGCGCGCGCCGGGTTCGCCCGGTGCCGCCGGCGGCAGGTTTCGTGCACAGTCCGACTGCCGGGTCGTGACGGCCGTGGCCGAGTGTGAAGCGAGGCGGTGATGATGACCGAGGGCGCATCCGTGGACTCCGTCACCGGAGAGCTCACCACCAGACTGGGGGCGGTCGGTGGTGTCGCGGGTGAAGCGGTGCGGCGCAGCGTTCGCGACGCGGCCGGCGGCGCGCAGACGATCGCCACGCTGGCGCAGGCCGACGAGGCGGGCGCACGGCATGTCGAACCTGCCGACAGCACCGACCCGGTGCCTCCCGGACAGCCCGGACACCACGCCCCGGCGGATCGTGCGGCCGGGTCCGGTACACCGGATGATCACCGCAGCTCGGAT
>JABFXT010000681.1 GCA_013361595.1 Nocardia sp.
GTCAGATCGATATCCAGGGCACATATACCATCACTTCGTCCTCCAGAAACGAAACTTCCGAGGCACCCGAAGGCCACCGGCACACGGCCTTCACCGGCGCGCTGCTCAGGGCCGCCGCCGATACCGGACTCACCCTGGACGAGCTCTTCTGGCGCGCCGACGACATCCTGCACCGGAGCGGCCGACCCCGCCCGCAGCGACGAAGCGTCAACATCGCCGGCGAATTGCGGCTGTTCAGCGCACCCGTCCGCCGACCGACACCTGAGACCATCGCGTCCGAACCCGGCACTGCAGCCGACAGCCGGGCGCTGTTCGAACACGGTCTGCACTGCAGCGATCAGGGCGATGCCGCGCAGGCGGAGAGCGCGTGGCGGCGGGCTGCCGCCCAGGGCCATCCCGGCGCCATGAACAACCTCGCCAATCTCCTGGTCACTCGCAAACAGCTGCGTGACGCACTGAACTGGTACCGCAAGGCGGCTGAGCTGGGCAACGCCGAGGCCACAGGGAACCTGGCGAACCTTCTCAACGAGACGCAATTCGTCGAAGAGGCCGAACTCTGGTATCGGCGCGCCGCCGAGGCCGGGAATACCGACGCCATGCACAATCTGGCCGTCATGCTCGACCGAGCATTCCATTTCGATGACGCCATTACGTGGTATCGGCACGCCGCCGAAGCCGACCACCGCGACGCCATGCACAATCTCGCAATCCGGCTCCGTTACCGCGGACAGGCTACCGAGGCCGATACCTGGTGGCGCCGTGCCGGGCATACCCGCGCGCAACGCACCGGTGACAAACCCCGCGGACATATCCCCCACACCTGGTCCCGGTGAGGTCCCCCCGCTTCCTTCGAGGGCTCTGAGCATGGTCGAGTTCGCGGCGAGGCCGACCGTATGCTCGACGAGACCAGGGTGGTCATCCCTTGTACAGAGTGGACGAGTTCCTCGGAATGGTGGCGGATGGCCTACGTCCGCGGGCCCGAGGGGATTATCGTCTCGTTGGCCGAGCGCATCCAGAATTGAGGGAAACGCCATGAGCACCACCGTGACCGACGAACAGATTCGAGCTCTGGCTTCCACCGCGAAGCCCTACAGCCTGGCCATCCTTCGGTGGACACCGCAGCGAACCATGGCCGGCGCGGACGCGATAGAACTCGAGCATCAGCGGCGCATGGTGGCTCTCCGCGCCGACAGCGTGATCGCCGTCCTCTGCCCGGTCGCCTCCGACACCGTAGCCGGTGTCGCGATCATGACCGTACCGGCCGACGAAGCCGCCGCGATCATGGCCGCAGACCCCTGCGTACAAGCTGGGATGATGCGCTGCGAGGTGCATCCGTGCCACGGCTTCCCTGGAGACACGCTCCCTGTTTGAGCGGTCCGGCTGGAGAGTGCCCTCGAAGCCTGTTCGGTCTCGGGCGCAAAGGGGCGCCCGCGGGTCGATGATCGGAAGGTGGATTCCGGTGGTCCGCTGATCTGCCTTGCCGTGACGAGCATGCCGACCTCGGCCGGTTTTCCGGTGATATCGGCAATCGCGCGCCCGACCCGATGGCGATCGGTCGTGTAGTTCGTTTCCGGCATCGACCTCTTTTCCCGGCATATCGGGTTCCGCCGGAGAGGTAGTCCTCGACCCCGCGGACGCCGTGACCGCCGCGGGCAAAGAACAGGCACGGGATCTGGTCCGGCGACTGTTGCGCGGAACAGCGCGCGCCGACGCTGTCGTATCGGCTGGACGGGCAGATACTCGACGAAGCGGTGGCCGTCGCGGCATAGCACAGCGGCGAATCGACGGTGGTCGCGGCGGCACGCGCTCATCGTCGCACCAACCTCGACCGGGCGTTGTCAGTAGTAGTGGCGTCGCCCGCCGACCGCACGGCCCATCGAGCCCAGCGCGAACAACACCAGGCCGATGACGAGCAGGACGATTCCGATGATCCACAAAATCTGGATATCGAAGATGAATCCGATGACGAGCAGGATGATTCCGAGAATGATCATGCGAGGACCTGAATTCGTTGAGGAGAATCGCGGGACCGGGCCCGGTGATTCCTACGGCCCGTATCGACTGCGGTGGCGTAGGGATGTCTCCACAGCGATGCGGTCTCGACCGGCCGACGGCCGCCGGCGGAACTCCGGATGCCGCGAGCTGACGCTACGCGCTCTCGACCGGTCCGATTCCGAACAGCGACGGCCGAGCTCATATCGCACGAATCCGGCCACCCCGGTATCGCGCGGGCCGGGCACCGTGCCGGCCACGACCTCAGCGCTGTTCATAGTGCTCACCACACACCACCAGCTATAACGAGCTCGATCTTCCAGATTTTCAGTACACGCCCGGCGCCCGGCAAAGTCAACTTCGCCGGGCCGAGCCCGGCAGACCGCCGCGCGATCCGGTGCGACGCCCC
>JABFXT010000803.1 GCA_013361595.1 Nocardia sp.
GTCCACGCGCCGATCCACGCCTGTACGCTGTAAATATCCGGACCGCGGGTGCGCTTCCGGGGCGATTTCGTGCCCCTCGCGGAACCCGGATCCGGCCCGCCGACCCCCTCTCCACCCCTTCATCAGGCGCTCGGGCGAAAATTTCCCAGAAAATTCCTGGTAGGGCGGCTGGGAGATAGCCAGCGGGTCGTGGGGGAGTGTGGTTATCGCGCCGCAACTCGGTCATGAGCTCGAAAACCCGCTGATGGCAGGGTGTTTCGTGAGCCCGGGAGTGGGACCTGCGGTTACGGCAAGCAGGGATGCGGGTGGGTCGGGACGGGGGTGATAGCGGGTCCGATTCATGCCCTGACCTGGGGGGTGGGTTCGCAATCCGGGGGCGTCGTGGGTACGGTCGCTGAGACTGCCGGGTAGTTCGGCAGGTTTTGATGCAGGAATGATGAGACGGAGGAACCGTGGCCCTTCCCCAGCTGACTGATGAGCAGCGCGCCGCTGCTCTGGAGAAGGCGGCTGCCGCTCGCCGTGAGCGGGCAGAGCTCAAGGATCGCCTGAAGCGCGGCGGCACCGATCTGAAAGAGGTCCTCGGCCAGGCCGAGACCAATGAGATCATCGGCAAGATGAAGGTGCGCGCGCTGCTGGAAGCCCTGCCCAAGGTCGGCAAGGTCAAGGCCGAGGAGATCATGAACGAGCTCGAGATCGCGCCGACCCGACGGCTGCGTGGTCTCGGTGATCGGCAGCGCAAGGCGCTGCTCGCCAAATTCGATCTCGGCGCCTGACAACCTCGGTGATCGAGAACATGACGAAGGGTCGGCTGGTTGTACTGGTCGGCCCCTCGGCCGTGGGCAAGTCCACTGTGGTGCGATGCGTCCGCGAACGGCTGCCGGAACTGGTTTTCAGCGTCTCGGCGACGACACGGGACCCGCGTCCCGGTGAAGTCGACGGTCGCGACTACCGGTTCGTCAGCCGGGCCGAGTTCGACGCGATGATCGAAGCCGGTGATCTGCTCGAATGGGCGGATATCCACGGCGGACTGCAGCGGTCGGGTACGCCGGCCGCGCCGGTGCGCGCCGCGCTGTCGGAGGGGCTGCCGGTACTCATCGAGGTCGACCTCGAAGGAGCACGGTCGATCCGGCAGGCGATGCCGGAGGCCGTGCTGGTATTTCTCGCGCCGCCCAGCTGGGACGAGCTGGTGGACCGGCTGCGCAGTCGCGGTACCGAATCGCCGGAGGTCATCGAACGCCGGCTGGAGACCGCACGGGTGGAATTGGCCGCACGTGACGAGTTCGACACCGTGATCGTGAACGACACCGTGACCAGCGCCTGTGCGCAGTTGGTATCGTTGTTCGTCAGCACGAATTCCAATTCGTAGCCCGCTGCGCGGCCCGAGAGTCGTCGTGCAGCCGAGCCCAGACCCCGCAGGAGCTTCCTCAGTGAGCAGTTCGGACACCGTTACGCCCGCCTATGACACCCCGATCGGCCTCACCAATCCGCCGATCGACGAGCTGCTCGACCGCACCTCGTCCAAGTACAGCCTGGTGATCTACGCGGCCAAACGCGCCCGCCAGATCAACGACTACTACAACCAGCTGGGCGACGGCATCCTCGAATACGTCGGCCCGCTGGTGGAGCCGCTGCCGCAGGAGAAGCCGCTGTCGGTGGCGATGCGCGAGATCCACAGCGATCTGCTCGAGCACACCGAAGGCGAATGACCCGCTAGCCGGGTGGACGGCCGATAGGGCAGGAGGCGCGCTATGGCGCGGGTAGTTGTCGGGGTGGGCGGCGGAATCGCCGCGTACAAAGCGTGCGCGCTGGTGCGGCGGTTCACCGAGACCGGCCATACCGTCCGGGTGATTCCCACCGACGCGGCACTGCAGTTCGTGGGCAAGGCGACCTTCGAGGCGCTGTCCGGCCATCCCGTGCACACCGGAGTCTTCTCCGATGTGCCGGAGGTGCCCCATGTGCGGCTGGGTCAGGAAGCGGAACTCGTCGTCATCGCGCCCGCCACCGCGGACCTCATGGCGCGGGCGGCGCACGGCCGTGCCGACGATCTGCTCACCGCGACCCTGCTCACGGCCCGATGTCCCGTGTTGTTCGCGCCCGCGATGCACACCGAGATGTGGGAGCACGCGGCGACCGTCGCGAATGTGGCGGCTCTGCGCGCGCACGGCGCGACCGTGATGGAGCCCGCGTCCGGCCGGCTCACCGGCACCGATACCGGTCCGGGACGGCTGCCCGAACCCGAGGAGATCTTCGGTCTCGCGTCGTTGCTGCTCGAACGCACCGACGCGGTTCCGCGCGATCTGGTGGGCAGGCGTGTCGTGATCACCGCCGGTGGCACCCGTGAGCCGCTGGATCCGGTCCGGTTCCTCGGTAACCGCAGTTCCGGGAAACAGGGGTACGCGCTCGCCAGAGTCGCCGCCCAGCGGGG
>JABFXT010000121.1 GCA_013361595.1 Nocardia sp.
GCCAGCATCCCCGCCGAGTCCAATTCGCCGGCATTACCGGATGTGACGAGAGCTGTGGCGTACAGCGATTCACTACCGGGGGTGAAGTAGTGCTAATGAGCTTCCATGCTGTAGCCGATCGGGGACGAATAGCTCTCGGGTGTTTCCGCCTTGATCCGGGTCGCGCCGTATTCCGGATCGATGGGGTCCGGCCCGCCCAACCAGGCGTGGCCGGCGTGGGCGTTCAGATCGTTGGACGCTTTGCCGACATACACGCCGCCGTCGTCCGGGTCGGTTCTGCTGTCGTCCAGTCGGAAGTCGGCGGCGACGATGGCCCCGGCCGAATATCCCACCACGGTCACATGCGACTGCCCCTGATGCGTCGCCCACAGCCCGTCGATATCCTCGGCCAGCAGTTTCCGCCCTTACGATGGGCCCCTCGGGGCGGGTGGGAAAAGGCAGATTCAGCTGCTGGAGGCGGTGGCGAACGGGGTTCCGGTGGCGGCGACCGGCCGGTCTACCGATCGGCGCCACAGACCCTTCTTCTCCAGGATCGGCAGGACGCCCTCCCCGAACCAGTACGCCTCCTCGACGTGCGGGTAGCCGGACAGGATGAAATGGGTGATACCGAGCCGCGAGTACTCGACGAGCCGCTCGGCAACCTCTTCGTGCGACCCGACCAGAGCCGTACCCGCCCCGCCGCGGACCAGGCCGACACCGGCCCACAGGTTGGGTGCGATCTCCAGCCGGTCGGTACGGCCACCGTGCAGCTCCAGCATGCGCCGCTGGCCTTCGGATTCGCTGCTCGCCAGATTGGCCTGCACCCGTTCGATATCGGCCGGATCGATGCCCTGCAGCAGGCGGTCGGCTTCGGCCCAGGCGGCTTCGGAGGTGTCGCGGGTGATGACGTGCAGGCGGATGCCGTAGTCGAGGGTGCGGTGGCGTTCGGCGGCGAGGCCGCGGATCCATTCCAGTTTCTTACCGACCGCGACCAGCGGTTCACCCCAGGTCAGGTAGGTGTCGGCGTATTGCGCGGCGACCGGGCCGGCGGCGGCGGAGGAACCACCGAAGAAGACCGGCGGCACCGGGTCGGGATGGTTGTTGAGCAGCGCGTTGCGCACCTGGAGATGCCTGCCCTCGAAACTGATCGGTTCCCGCGACTCCCACAGTTCGCGCACGATGTGCAGGAATTCGCCGGTGCGCTCGTAGCGCTGCTCCTTGTTCAGGAAATCGCCGAACGCCTGCTGTTCGTGTGGTTCGCCGCCGGTGACCACGTTCAGCAGCAGCCGGCCCCGGGAATGCCGCTGGTAGGTACCGGCCATCTGCGCGGCCAGGGTCGGGCTCACCAGGCCGGGCCGGAACGCCACCAGGAATTTCAGGGTTTCGGTGGTCTCCACCAGCATGGCGGTGGCCAGCCACGCGTCCTCGCACCAGGCGCCGGTCGGGGTGAGTACGGCCTCGAATCCGTTCTCCTCGGCCGCGCCCGCGATCTGGTTCAGGTAGCGCAGCGAGGCGGGACGGTCACCGGACATCGAGGTGCCGTGGCCACCGGCCATCAGGCCGCGCGAATCGCCGTAGGTGGGTAGGAACCAGTGGAACGACAGACTCACCGAAATTCTCCTTCGAGGGGCTCTGGAGTGGGTAGTGCGGTGGCCGAGCTCCTCGCCGGGCCGATCTGTGATCCTGACCGGTCGCGCCCGGCCTGTCACCGGTTGGAATCGGCGGGATTTTTTGCCCGCCGTGGTTTCGATCCGGCTGCGTGTAACCGGTGAGCGGGCCCGCGGCATCGGTGATCGTGGGCGGATGACTTCCACCGCACAACCTGTCTCCGATACCGATCTGGACGCGGTGTTCGCGCCGATCTACGCCGATATCGCGGCCGGCGCGGTCGAACGTGAGATCGACCGCCGGCTCGCCCATGACGAAGTGCGCCGCTTGCGCGCGGCGCGGTTCGGTGCGCTCCGGGTGCCGGTCGAATACGGCGGCTACGGGGCGAGCGTGCGCCAGCTCTTCCGGCAGTTGATCGAACTGGCGGCGGCCGAATCGAATCTGCCGCAGGCGCTGCGCGTGCATTTCGTCTTCGTGGAGGACCAGCTCCTCGCCGAGGCCGGGCCCGCACGGGAACAGTGGTTGCGCAAGGTCTCCGAGGGGACCCTGGTCGGTAATGCCATCACCGAACCCGGTGTCGGCGCGGTGGGCCGGTACCGGACCCGCCTGACACAGTCCGGCGGCAACTGGCTGCTCGACGGGACGAAGTACTACAGCACCGGATCGCTCTACGCCGATCACATCCTGGTGGCCGCCGACCGGGACGGTGAGCGGGTCAGCGTGCTGGTCGACGCCGACGCCGAGGGAGTGCGGCAGCACGACGACTGGGACGGCTTCGGGCAGCGGCTGACCGCCAGCGGCACCACCGAGTTCACCGGTGTCGCGGTGCCGCCGGAGCGGATCCTCGGACCCGGCTACGGTGACGCGGGCGCCACGTACTCGACTTCCTACCTGCAGCTGTTCCAGCTCGCGGTACTGGCCGGGATCGCGCAGCGCGCCGAACGCGATACCCGGGAGTGGGTCGCCGCCCGCCGTCGCGGCTACACCCATTCCGCCGCCGATCTGCCCCGCCACGATCCGCTGGTACAGCAGGTGATCGGGCGGTTGTCGGCCGCGTCGTTCGGCGCCCGCGCCAGCGTTCTGGCCGTCGCCGATGTGCTCGACGAGGTGCTTGCCGCCGGAGCCACCGCGGAGCAGGGCCTGATCGACGCCGAACTGGCGGCCGCCCAGGCGCAACTCGGCGTCATCGATACCGTGCTGGCCGCCACCACGCAGCTGTTCGAGGTGGGCGGGGCGTCCATCACCTCCGAAGGACTGCGGCTGGACCGGCACTGGCGCAACGCGCGCACCATCTCGGTGCACAACCCGGCCATCCAGAAGGCGCGGGCCATCGGTGACCATCTGCTCAACGGCACCCAGTTGCCGTTCGCCTGGAGCGCGGGGGAGCGCAAGCCCGCGGACGAGGCACGCTGATGACCCGGCGGATCCGCTTCAACGCCTTCGATATGAACTGCGTCGCCCACCAGTCGCCCGGGCTGTGGCGGCATCCCGACGATCGATCGCACCGGTACAAGGAACTGAGCTACTGGACCGAACTGGCCGCCCTGCTGGAACGTGGCCGGTTCGACGGACTCTTCATCGCCGATGTGCTGGGTACCTACGATGTGTACGGCGGCGACGATCGCGCGGCGCTGCGCCACGGCGCGCAGATACCGGTGGCCGATCCACTGCTGCTGGTCTCGGCGATGGCCGCGGTGACCGAACATCTCGGCTTCGGGATCACCACCGGGACCGGTTTCGAGCATCCGTATCCGTTCGCCCGCCGGTTGTCCACTCTCGATCATCTGACCGGCGGCCGGATCGGCTGGAACGTCGTCACCGGATATCTGCCCTCGGCGGCACGCAATTTCGGTGCCGACGATCAACTCGACCACGACGAGCGCTACGACCGGGCCGACGAATACCTGGAGGTGCTCTACAAACTGTGGGAGGGGTCCTGGGAGGACGACGCCGTCGTCCGGGACCCGGTGCGCAATATCTATGTGGACCCCGCGAAGGTGCACCATATCGGCCACAGCGGAAAGCACTACACGGTTCCCGGCGTGCACCTGTCCGAGCCGTCGCCGCAGCGCACCCCGGTGATATTCCAGGCGGGTGCCTCGCCGCGCGGTGTGCAGTTCGCCGCCGAGAACGCCGAGGCGATCTTCGTCGCCGCACCGTCGAAACGAGTGCTCACGCAGACGGTGTCCGGTATCCGGGACGCACTCGAGACGGCGGGCCGCGACCGGCACGGCGCCCGGATCTACGCGCTGGCCACGATCGTCACGGGCGCAACCGATGAGGAGGCGCGGGGTAAACACGAGGAGTACCTGTCCTATGCCAGCGTCGAGGGCGGGCTGGTGTTCATGTCCGGCTGGATGGGGATCGACCTGTCCCGTTACGACCTCGACGATCCGATCGGCGAAGTGCAGAGCAATGCGATTCGTTCGGCGGTGGCCGCGTTCCAGGAATTCGACGACGACGGCCGGGAGTGGACGGTCCGCGATATCGGACGGTGGGCCGGCATCGGCGGGATCGGCCCGGTTTTCGTCGGCTCCGGCGAAACCGTGGCCGACCGGTTGCAGGAATGGGCGGACGACACCGATGTGGACGGGTTCAATCTCGCCTACGCGATCACACCCGGGACCTTCGAGGATGTCGTCGAGCATGTGATACCCGTGCTGACCGAACGTGGTGTCTACGCTACGGAATACGTACCGGGGACCCTGCGCAACGCGCTGTTCGAGCGCGGTGACCGGTTGCCGCCGGAGCATCGCGGCGCGCGGTACCGCGTGGGCGGCGTCGGCTCCACGGCGCTGCCCGACGAAGTATCACGCAATGTCTCCGGGGAACTCGTCATCTGATCACCACGCCGGGCCGGTGGCGCGGAATTCCGCCATGGACATCCCGCGCCGCCGCCGGATCAGATTGCGCAGTGTGCCGCCGTTGAGATAGCCGACGCGCGCGGCCACCGTATCCACTGTCTGTGTTGTCGTGCGCAGCAGCTGCGCGGCGCGTTCGAGCCGGATATCGTCCACGAAATCGCGGGGTGACCGACCCAGTTCGGCCTGGGTGGCCCGTTGCAGGCTGCGTTCGGTGACGCCCAGCTCGGCGGCCGCGTGGGCGATCCGGAACCCGTCACCGATATGTTCGCGGACCCAGCGTTCGAAGGCGGCGGTGAGCGAATCGCCCGCGGCCACCACCTCGGGAACGGCGAAGTCGGCTTGGGTCTTCCGGTTCCCGGCGGCCATGTACCGCCCGACGAGTTCGGCGAGGGCGGGGCTCTGCGCGTGTACGAACGACAGCGCCAGATCCAGATGCGACAGCACGGCACCGGCCGTGGTCACCCGATCGCCGCGGCACAGCGTCGCGCT
The DNA here is from genome assembly GCA_013361595.1 of Nocardia sp. GTDB lineage: Bacteria > Actinomycetota > Actinomycetes > Mycobacteriales > Mycobacteriaceae > Nocardia. The sequence goes on from JABFXT010000121.1 coordinate 4,941, forward strand.
CTCGTCCAGCAGGACCCGGGGATACCGGCGGCGGAAACTCGGGCCCAGCCACCAGCTGGTGGTCGCGCGGCTGCCGTTCAACACACCCGCCTCGGCCAGCAGGAAGGTGCCCGTGCACGCGGCACCGAGCGGGGCGCCCGTCGCGTGGACGGATCTGATCCGGTCGAGCGCGGGCGCGCTCTCCGGAGCCGACACCAGCCGGATCAGCTCCTCGGCCCCGAGGATATTCACCGCGGGCACCAGCAGCAGTCCCGGATCGTCGGGGAGTTCTTCCAGTGCGACGGTGGGCACGATATGTCCGTGACCGCTGCGGACTTCCGTGCCCAGTGCGGCGACCCGGACCTGCCACGGCCCCGGCGGGGTACCCAGTTTTCCCCGCAGCGCGTTCGCCGTGGCGAAGGTTTCGAGCAGCGCGGTGAAGCCGAAATCGGCGACCCCGTCCACGACGAAGATGGTGACGTTCATGTCGGGAATAGTACGGAAAATGTCGCTTCCGACACTCCTGTCCGCTTCTGATCGGCCATAGGCTCACGCGGTGGGAACAGCTCACCGATCCGACCGGTTGGTTGTTCCACAGACGTCCAGCACAACACCCATTCCGGAGTGCACATGCCCGTCCTCGCCACACATGGTCCCCACCACATCCGTCTGACGGTGACCGATATAGACCGGTCTCGCGATTTCTACCGTGACGTGCTGGGATTCGAGATCGTCGCCCAATCGCCGGGCCGGCCGGAGGACCCGGAGGTCCGCGCCGACCCGTACCGGCTCTACGGCGGCTGCGTCTTCCGGGCCGGCGCGATGCTGCTGGGCCTGCGCCCGGTCGCGCCGGCCGGTGATTCGTTCGACTCGGAGCGGGTCGGCCTGGACCACCTGAGCTTCGCGGTGGATTCCAAATACGATCTGTTCACCGCCGCCGAACGGTTGCGGGCAGCGGGAATCGACCACGGCGAGGTCATCGATATGGACCAGTTCGGTATCGCGATCCTGTCGTTCGACGACCCGGACGGGATCCACCTCGAACTCACGGCCCCGCTGTGAGACCGGCGCTGCGCGGACCGCGCGCGGTGGTGATCGGCGGTTGTGACCGGCATGCCGCCGGAGTGTCCGTACCGGCCCGGTCCACCCGCCGGGATCCGTGGCACGAACTGTCCGGAGCCGAACGCGTGGTCGCCGTCCTGGCCGCCGCGGGCTGGACCAATATCGCCATCGCGGACCGCCGCGGCACCTCGGTGCGGACCACCGAAGCGCAACTGGCGGCCGTACTGCGCAAACTGGTGATCGGCTCGCGGCGTGAGATCATCGAGTTCGTCCCGGACGAGCTCCTCCCCGATGTGCGCTACGAGGCCGGACGCCGGGCGCCCCGGCGCAGGCGATACCACCGCACCCGGACCTGACGCCGACCGGCGCCGTCGCCGCCCGGGCCCTCAGCGTCGCGCCAGCGACGCCAGGAACACCCCGGCGATCGATTCGAGCCCGTACCGGTCGATCTCGTCGAATCGGCCGGGACGTGGACTGTCCAGATCGAGCACGCCGAGCAGGTCACCGTCGTAGACCAGCGGCACCACGATCTCCGACCGACTGTCGGCGTCGCAGGCGATATGACCGGGGAATTCGTGCACATCGGGCACCAGCTGGGTCCGGCGGGTGCGGGCGGCGGTACCGCACACCCCCGCACCCAGCGCGATCCGCACACAGGCCGGTTTGCCCTGGAACGGTCCGACGACGAGTTCACGGCCGTCGTAGAAGTAGAAACCGGCCCAGTTCACCTCCGCCAGACTGTGATAGACCAGCGAACTCAGATTGGCGGCGTTGGCGATCCGGTCGGATTCGCCGGTCAACAGGGCGGCGGCCCGGTCGGTGAGTTGCCGGTAACCCTCGGCGCGGTCGCCGGTCAGCGGTACGAGGTCGAACGTCATGACCGGATGGTAGGCCGGGCGCATCGCGCCCGACCCGGCGGAAACCGTCGATAGCGCCACGAAAACGGCTGCGGTGCGGCGTTGTTCGGCATCAACTCGCGGTGAGTGTAAAGGTGCAGTACGGCGGCTCGGATCGTGACCATGGCGCTATGACTACGCAGAACACTTCCCACCGCACAGCCGCCGTGATCGGGGCGGGACAGACCGGCGTCACCGCGGCGCTCGGCCTGCTCGACGCCGGGTTCACGGTCACCGTCTACAGCGACAAGGACCAGCGTGACCTGCGGGACAAAGTACCCGCCACCGGGACGGCGCTGATCTTCGGTGAGGCCCAGGCCGCCGAAGAAGCGCTCGGCCTGCCCACCTACCTCGACCGCGCCCCGCTGCACAGCGGTCTCACCGTCCGCGTCGCCGGTGGTGGTGAGGAACTGATCGCGTTCGACGGCGCGTTCGACGGCTTCCACGGGCTCGCCGTCGATACCCGGCTCAAAGCCGACGAACGGCTCACCGCGTTCCTGGAGCGCGGTGGCCGGTTCGTCGTCGACCAGGTGACGCCCGAACGGCTCGATCCGATCGCCGCCGACAACGATCTCACCCTGGTCGCGACCGGCCGCGGCGGTCTCGCCCAGCTGTTCGCGGTGGACGAGACCCGCACCGTCTACGACGCGCCGCAGCGCAGCCTGCTGACCGTCACGGTCACGGGTCTGCCGCATGACGAGTCGGTATTCGCCCATCGCAGCCCGGCCGGTGGCGGCCGCAGCGGTTTCTCCATCGTCGCCGAGGAGGGCGAGGCGTGGTGGGGGCCGTACCTGCACAAGGACGCGGGGCCGGCCTGGGCGTTCCTGGGCTGGGCACGACCGGGTGGTGACTGGGAGAAGCGCTTCGCCGCCGCCGATTCCGCGGAATCGGCGCACCGGATCGTCACCGACCTCTACCGCGACTACCTCGACTGGGACCTGCCCGAAGTGCTCGCCACGAAGGTGATCGCCGACGATCCGCACTCCTGGCTGAAGGGTGCCGTCCGGCCGCTGTTCCGGCGCGGCGTCGGGCACACCGCGAGCGGCCGGCCGGTGGCGGCGCTCGGGGATACCGCCGTGGCGTACGACCCGATCGCCGGGCAGGGTGCGCAGAGCGGACTCATCCAGGCGCAGCGCCTGGTCGCGGCGGCCGCGGCCCACGAGGGGGCGTTCGACGACGCGTGGATCACCACGCAGTACGAGGCGTTCCTGGACGCGCGCGCCGAGGACGCGGCCAAGGTCACCCGGTTGTTCCTCAGCGATCCCGAATTCGCGGAGATCGGCGGGCAGTTCTTCAGCGCGGCGGCGGCCGATCCGCGGTTCGCGTCGGCGCTCGTGGGCACACTGCACCGCCCGCAGGCGGCCCGTTCGGTGAATTCGGTGGCCGACGCGCACGACCTCATCGCGCAGGTCACCGGTGAGGACGCGGCCACCGTACTGGGCCGGTTCCGGCCGGCCGGGCGGTTCAGCCGGTCGCAGTACGACACCGCAGCCGCGACCTCCGCCTGACCGCCATACCGAACCCCGGCGACCCGGCGGCCACCGTGCCGCCGGGGCACCGGCCGCGAGCCCGGGTACCGGCCGCGGGTCGCCGGTA
>JABFXT010000154.1 GCA_013361595.1 Nocardia sp.
CGGTCGACAGGATGTGCACCCGGTCGGCCGGGAATTCGCCCTCCCCGGCCAGATACAGCGCCGAAGTGGCACAACCGCACTCGGGGTGCACGAACAGTTCGGCGTCGGGGTGGGCGCGCGCCTGCTCGTTGAGTTCGTCGCCGTTGATCCCGGCGTGCACATGGCATTCACCCATCCAGATGTGCATGTTCTCGCGACCGGTCTCGCGCTTCACATGCGCGCCGAGGAACTGGTCGGGCAGGAACAGCACTTCGCGATCCGGGTCGATCGACGCGACCACGTCCACGGCGTTGGAGGAGGTGCAGCAGATATCGGTGAGCCCCTTCACCGCCGCTGTGGTGTTCACATAGGAAACCACCACCGCTCCCGGGTGTTCGGCCTTCCATTCGCGCAGTTCCTCGGCCGTGATCGAATCCGCCAGCGAGCAGCCCGCGCGCTCGTCGGGGATCAGCACGGTTTTCTCCGGGCTGAGGATCTTGGCGGTCTCGGCCATGAAGTGCACACCGCAGAAGACGATCGTCTCCTCGGGTGCTTCGGCCGCGATCCGGGACAGTGCCAGCGAATCCCCGACGTGGTCGGCCACGTCCTGGATTTCGGGCAGCTGGTAATTGTGCGCGAGAATGGTGGCGTTGCGCTGGCGCGCAAGGCGTTTCACCTCGGCCGCCCATTCCGGTGTCGCCTCGACCCCGGTATAGCCCGCCGGCCCGTCGCTGATCCGCTCCCGCAGTGCGGTACCCGGCGCCGGGGCCAAATCTGCTCCCATCGTCGCCATGGTCGCTCCTTCCTCCGTGCGATCGTCGTCTCTGCCGATTCGCACTCACCAGGTTTTCGACTTATGATCGAAAACGTGGACCAGTTTAGCACCATCCATGAATCGCTCACCGCGGTGTTCCAGGTTCGCCACTTCCCTGTCGACATCCCCGCAGGTGAGAGCACTGCGAGCGCGCGTGGTCGCCGCCCGCACCGCCAACACCGGGAACTCGCGGTCCTACTGTGGCAGCGCGCGCTGGCCCCCCAGCGCGGCACCTGGTCGCTACCGGGCGGCCGGCTGCGCAACGACGAGGACCTCGACGCCTCGGCACGCCGGCAGCTGGCCGAGAAGGTGGATGTCCGCGAGGTGGACCACCTCGAACAGCTATCGGTGTTCAGCGCCCCCGACCGCGTCCCGGGACCACGCCGGATCGCCTCGGCCTACCTCGGCCTGGTCCCGCTCACCGCCGATCCGCAGCTCCCCGACGACACCTCCTGGCACCGGGTGGCCGCGCTACCGGAGATGTCGTTCGACCACGGCACGGTCGTCGAACACGCCCGGGCCCGCCTCGCCGCGAAACTGTCCTACACCAATATCTCGTTCGCCCTGGCGCCCGATCGGTTCACCATGTCCACCCTGCGGGAAATCTATTGCGCCGCGCTGGGTTACGACGTCGACACGACGAACCTGCAACGTGTCCTCACCCGGCGCAAGGTCATCACCCCCACCGGTGACACCGCGGCTCCCGGCCGCGCGGGCGGACGGCCCGCCTCGGTGTACCGGTTCAGCGATTCCGACCTGCGTGTCACCGACGAATTCGCCGCGCTACGCCCCCGCGCCTGACCGGAACCGATTCCCGGCCGCACGTGCCGCCGCGGTACGCGCGGCCGGAGCGGATCAGGTCCGCAGATCGGGACGCGGCACCGGTTTCGTCTCCGGATGGCGCACCGAGCGGTCCAGCGGCCAGAGGACCATCTCGATCACCCAGAACAGCAGCAGGAACGCCGTGACCACGACCGTGGGAATCACCAGGAATACCAGGGAGAGCACCGCGACCACGGTGAACACCGCGAAAGCCGCCGGCGAGATCCCCTGCAGCCGGCTGCCGAAACGCACCGCCGTCCACATCATCCAGCGACGCGGCAGCGATACCGCGCATTCGCGCAGGGCCCGCCGGAACAGGCCGTCGGCGTCGACCTTGCTCACCAGTTCCGAGCGCAGCAGATAGTCGTGCAGGATCGCCGCCCGCGTGTACACGCCGTAGCGGGGTATCAGCCACACCACCGGACGCGGCACCGAGGCGAAATCGGTGCGGAAGCCGACCGGTACCTCGAAATGTTCCGCCGCGCCCGCGTAGCCCAGCGGCTCGCGGACCGTCCAGAACACCCCATCGATCTCCTCGACCACGAGCGCACTGGTGAACCCCACGACGTCCTCTCCCTGCTGGCCGGATCCGGTCAGCCTACGACCGCCGGGAACGACACGCGCATCCGGACGCGATACCGGCCCACCCACCGGGACTCCGGGATATGCACGAAATGGTCCGGGCCGCTGCACGATCCCGCCCCGCGCGCCGGCGCTCGCCGCGATTCGCCGGGCGTCAGCGCGACGGCTGCGGTGGACCTTCCGGCGGCGCCGCGCCGGCCTGTCCGCCGGACCCGGCCGCGGCACC
>JABFXT010000383.1 GCA_013361595.1 Nocardia sp.
CCGATCCCGGATTCGGACAGGAGCCCGGTTTCGGTCCGGCGCAGGACTTCGGTCCGGGCCCGGATTTCGGCCCGGACCCGGGTTTCGCGAAGACCGATATCTTCGCCGCCCCCGACGTACACGGCCCGATGCGGCCGCATCCGGGGTCCGTATCGCCCGGTGAACAATTCGAAACCGGTGATTTCGAAGCGGAATACGATCCCGACGCCGACGAATACGACGATCTCGAGGACGCCGCCGGTCGCGAGAACCGGCTGGGCCGTACCCGGTCGGCACTGAGCGACAGATTCGGCTCGGCCGGTGGGAAATTCGCCGCGACAAAAGCCAGGTTCGGGGCCGCCGCTCGCACTTCCGGCCGTGAGACCACCGACGATCCGCACAAACAGTGGATGGTGCTCGGCGCGCAGAGCGTGGGTGCGGCGATCGGCGGAATGCTGGCGTTCAAGGGTTTCGAGATGCTGTGGGAGGCACAACCGCTCATCGCGCTCGCGCTCGCGGTCGTGGTCATCCTCGGGCTGGTCGCGCTGGTGCGGATCCTGCGGCGCGGCGACGATATGTTCAGTACCGTGATCGCTGTGGTCGTCGGTGTGTTCGTCACACTGGGTCCGCTGGCATTTCTACTCAGTACCGGCTGAGCGAGGCAGGCGATGGCAGGCATCTCTCCCGCGGCCGACCCGCGGGACGGCGGGCGGCGCAACGGAATCAAGGTGGGACTCTCGACCGCTTCGGTCTACCCGCAGAACACCGAAGCAGCCTTCCGTTACGCGGCCGAACTGGGATACGACGGTGTCGAATTGATGGTCTGGGCCGAACCGGCCAGCCAGAGCATCACCACCGTGCGCGGTTACGCCCGCAAATACGCGGTGCCGGTCCTCGCGGTACACGCGCCGTGCCTGCTCATCTCACAGCGGGTGTGGGGCGCCGATCCGGTCTCGAAACTGGAACGCAGTGTGCGGACGGCCGAAGCGCTCGGCGCCGACACCGTGGTGGTACATCCACCGTTCCGTTGGCAACGCCGCTACTCCGAGGGCTTCGCCGAACAGGTCACCGAACTCGAGGAGAGCAGTTCGGTGGCCGTCGCCGTGGAGAACATGTTCCCGATGCGGGCCGACCGGCTCTTCGCCCGCCGGGCCCGCGATATCCAGCGATTGGAACGCCGTGGCGGGCCCGGTCTCGCGCTGACCGCGTTCAGCCCCACATACGACCCCACCGATACCGGATTCCGGCATTACACCCTCGACCTGTCGCATACGGCGACCGCCGGCACCGATCCACTGGCGCTGGCCGACCGGATGGGTCCCGGCCTCGTCCACCTGCACCTGGCCGACGGCCGCGGCGCCGCCCATGACGAGCACCTGGTCCCCGGTGAAGGCACTCAACCGTGCGCGCAGGTCTGCGCCGCACTGGTCCGCAACGATTTCACCGGCCACGCGGTCGCCGAGATCAACACCCAGGAAGCCCGCACCACAGCGGCCCGGTCCGCCATGCTGGAACGCACCCTCGCCTTCGCCCGGACCCACCTGAACCCGGCGATCACCCCCCGGCCCGACCCCAGTCCCATCGAGACCCGTTGAGCTGTGTTCTCCCACGCCGCCCGCGGCCGCGCGGGGCCTCTTCCCGCGCCACCACAGGCGGCGCCGGGAAGACACTGAAACACCGCCCCCACCGGTCCGCCTACCGGCGCGTGTTCGCGCTGTACCAAGATTGACGGGCAGTATGCACCCGCGGAACGGTTACCGGGCCGAGGAGAAGGAGTACCGATGACGACGGAGACGGAACTGAGCGCCGAGCGGGAACTGGCGGCCACCGACGCGCCGTTCAGCCGGGTCTGTGCCCTGACCGAACTCGCCGCCGACGAGCCGGGCGACGGACGTTTCCGCGGCGTCATCGACGATATCTGGACGATCGGGCCGAAAGTCCACGGCGGAACCATGGTCGCCGGATCGGCAGCCGCGGCGAGCCGCTGGCTGCGCACCGTGGAACCGGAGCGCGCGAACATGGCGCCGCTGTCCGGCAGTACCGACTTCCTCGGCGCCCCGGAACCCGGCGAAGTGCTGTACGAGGTGACACTCCGCAAGGTGGGACGGCAGATCTGCCTGGTGGACGTGACGCTGGTGCAGCGTGGTCGGCCACTGGTCCGCACCGCCTTCACCTTCGGCCATCTGGACGGCCCGGACCGGCCGCCGCTCCACGCGCCGGAACACACCGATCTCCCGGTGGAACCGTCCGCCGACGCGATCGGCTACGAACCGGGCTCGTCGATGGGCCGGATCGTGCACGTGGCGCGGGGAATGGATGCCTTCCTGGACCGGGCATGGGCGCCGTTCATCGAGAACACCCACGGAGAACCCCGGCTGCGAATGTGGCTGCGCCCGCGCCCGGCCGATCAGGCCGACCCGGAAATCGCCTCCTACATCGCCAT
>JABFXT010000583.1 GCA_013361595.1 Nocardia sp.
GGAGCGCGGGGCAAGGTCGGGCAGGCCATCTGCGCGGCGGTCGACGCCGCCGCCGATCTCGAACTGGTCGCCGCGGTCGACAAGGACGATCCGCTGGACCGGTTCGTCGAATCGGGCGCCCGGGTGGTCGTCGACTTCACCCATCCGGATGTGGTGATGGGCAACCTCGAGTTCCTGGTGGCGAACGGTATCCACGCGGTCGTCGGAACGACCGGATTCGACGATGCCCGGTTGGACCGGGTGCGCGGCTGGCTGGCCGACCGGGCCGAGGTCGGGGTGTTGATCGCCCCGAATTTCGCGATCGGGGCCGTACTGTCCATGCGGTTCGCCGAACAGGCCGCCCGGTTCTTCGAATCGGTCGAGGTGATCGAACTGCACCATCCGAACAAGGCCGACGCGCCGTCGGGCACTGCTTACCGGACGGCCGGGATCATCGCCGAGGCCCGGGAGAAGGCCGGCGCCGGCCCGATCCCCGACGCCACCACCACCGAACTCGACGGGGCGCGCGGCGCCGAGGTCGGCGGGGTACGCGTGCATTCGGTGCGGCTGGCGGGGTTGGTCGCCCATCAGGAGGTGCTGTTCGGCACCCAGGGGGAGACGCTGACCATCCGGCACGATTCGATCGACCGGTCCTCGTTCGCGCCCGGGGTGCTGCTGGGTGTGCGCCAGATCGGTCTGCGGCCGGGGCTGACCGTCGGGCTCGACCCGTTCCTCGACCTGTGAGCGAATCCGCCGAGGAGCCGGGCCGGGACCGCGAGGTCCTCAAGATCGTCGCGTTGCTGGCGGCGCTGGTGCTGGCGCTGATCTTCTATTTCCTGTGGCTCGGCCGGATCGCGGTGGCCCTGCTGACCTCGGGGGAGGTCGCGGCCACGGCGCTCGGTATCGGCGTGATGATCCTGCCGCTGCTGGGGGTGTGGATGGTCGTGTCCACGATCCGGTCCGCACTGGATCATCAGCGGCTGGCCCGCCGTATCCACGACGAGGGACTGGAACTGGATACCGCGGATCTGCCGCGTCGCCCGTCCGGCCGCATCGAACGCGACGCCGCCGACGACCTGTTCCGTTCGGTGCAGAAGGAATGGGAGGCCGACCCGGACAATTGGCGGGTGTCCTACCGGCTGGCTCGCGCCTACGACTGTGCCGGTGACCGTTCCCGCGCCCGGGACACCATGCGCCGGGCAGTGGAACTGGAGAAGCGGGAGCGCGAAGCCGGGGCCTGACAGCCGTTAGGCTCGGCGATGTGCCCAGGTTGCTGATCGTCCACCACACTCCGTCGCCGCATATGCAGGCGATGTTCGAAGCGGTGCTGTCGGGTGCGACCGACCCGGAGATCGAAGGTGTGGAAGTGGTGCGGCGGGCGGCGCTGGCGCTCACGCCGGACGAGATGCTGGCCGCCGACGGCTATCTGCTGGGGACCCCGGCCAACCTGGGCTATATGTCCGGCGCGTTGAAGCATGCGTTCGACACCTGCTATTACCCGTGCTTGGACAGCACCCGGGGCCGGCCGTACGGGCTGTACGTCCACGGCAACGAGGGCACCGAGGGCGCCGAACGGAGTGTGGAATCGGTGACCACCGGCCTGGGCTGGGTCAAGGCCGCGAATGCGGTTGTGGCGATGGGCAAACCGGCGAAGGACGACCTCGAGCGGTGCTGGGAACTGGGTGCGACGGTGGCCGCCCGGTTGATGGGTTGAGCGGCGCCGCCCACATCGCAGGGTCCCCCGGGAATCGGGGGCTGCCCCCGGAACGCGCGGACGGCCATACTGCTGAGCAGGTGGTTCGATCGTGTGACAGGAGCTCGAGGTGACGAACAGTGTCGTGGGGGTGGAGGCGGTGCCCCGCCGGATCGGCCTGGTGGAGGACCACGAATCCGTGGCGATCGGATTGGCGGCGATGCTCGGCCCGCAACCGGATCTGACACTGGTCGCGACGGCCGGAACCGTCGCCGGTTTGCTGGACGACCCGGAATGCCTGCTCGGCGAACGGTGGTCGCTGGATCTGGTGGTACTCGATCTGCGGCTCGCCGACGATTCCGTGCCCGAGGACAATGTGCGGACGCTGCGCGAGAACGGGGTCGAGGTGCTGGTTTTCACCGGCGCGGACAACTCCTATCTGGTGCGCTCGGCCGCGCGGGCGGGAGTGCTCGGGGTGCTCCGCAAATCCGAGGATGTGGCCGCGGTCGTCGCCGCGGTCCGGCGGGCGGCCTCCGGGGAGCAGGTGGTGACCACCGACTGGGCCGCCGCCATCGACGGTGATCCGCAGCTGTCCACTGTCGGGTTGAGCCCCCGGCAGGAAGAGGTGCTCACGCTGTACGCGTCCGGGGAGAAAGCTTCTCGGGTGGCGCGGCTGACGGGATTGTCGGAGCAGACCGTCAACGACTATCTGGGCCGGATCCGGCAGAAGTACGCCGATGCGGGCCGCCCCGCTCCCACCAAGACCGATCTCTACAAGCGGGCAGTGGAGGACGGCTGGCTGCCGGTACCGGAACGTCGCCGTTGATGGGCGCGTCCGCCACGACGCCCGTGGCCGGACCCGCCGGAACTGTCCAGGAGAAGCGCGGCGGCACCGGGTGGTCGGTCCGCGCGCTACCGGTGCGCGGCGATGCGACCGGCCCGGAATCCGCCGCCGATCGGGTACTGCGCGGTTTCGGGCTGGTGATCGGGCTCTTCGGGACGATCGCCGGACTACTCGAACTGCCCGAGATCATCGTGCAGCATCGCGGGATTCCGCTGGTCTGGACCCTGGCCACCGTATCGCTCGCGTTCGGTCTGCAACCGGTGCTCGCGGTGGTGTCGCTGGTGGCGCGGGCGTGGCTGATCCGTCCCGTCGCGGGGGCTGCCGCGCTCGGCTACCTCACCACCATGGTTCTCGTCCTGGGCTGTTTCCCGGAGGTCGAGGCGGCGCCGGGACCCGTCTGGGTGTACCGGCTGGTGACGATCGGGATGTTGACCGCGGCGCTGGCCTGGCGCCTGTCGTTCGCGGTGGTCTATCTCGTGGCGGCCGCGGTGCTACCCGGTACCGTCGCGTACTTCCGGATCGACGACACCTCGTGGTCGGACATCCTCGTCGTGTTCGCGCGCCAGATCGGTATGTGCCTGCTGCTGCTGTGGTGCGTGGCCTACGCGCGCAGCGCCGGCGTACGAGTGGACCGGGAGACGGTGTGGGTGAGCGAACAGGCGGCGGCGGTCGCGGGTACCGCCGCCCGGGCACGCGAACGCGCGCGGTTCGCCGCCCTGATCCACGACGCGGTGCTGTCCACTCTGCTGGACGCCTCCCGCGATCGCGACACCTCACCGGTACTGCGCGAACAGGCCCGGCGCACGCTCGCGCAACTCGACGAGACCCGGATCGCCGAGTCCGATCCGGATGCGCTGGACGCCGATACGGTGATCGGATTCCTGCGTTCGGCGGTGCAGGAAGTGAATCGCGGCGTCGGTTTCACCGCACGGCAGGACGACAGCGGGGCGCCGCTGCGAATGCCGGTGGATGTGGCGGGCAGCCTGGCGGCGGCACTGGCGGAGGCGACCCGCAACAGCCTGCGCCACGCGGCTGTACCCGGCCGCACCGTCCGGCGTGCGGTCACCGTCACCGTCGGCGCCGGCGGGTTGCGGGTGGTCGTGCGCGACGACGGTGCGGGTTTCGACCGGACGACCGTACCGGCGGACCGGCTCGGTATCTCGGTGAGCATTCTGGGCCGGATGCGGCAACTACCCGGCGGCGCCGGTTTCGTGGAATCGCAGCCAGGGGAAGGGACCACCGTGACACTCGTCTGGGGGAGCCCCGGTGGTGGTGATGACTGAGCCGCACAGCGATACCGAGTTGCGAGCGCTGCTCGGTATGCGCGGCCCGGGCGGATGGTTCTTCCTGGCCGGTCTCGCCGGGATCATCACCCTGTACCTGATTCCGACGTTCGGGATCGTCCCGCCGGCACAGGCGGCTTTCGCGCTCGCCGCGATGCTGGGGGCCGCCGCCGTCGTACTCCTGGTCTCCGGCGATCCGTTACCGTGGCCGGCCACGGTCGCTGTACTGCTGGCGGGTCTTTCGGCCGTGGTGTCGACCACTGTGAACTCCTCCGCGGGCGCGATCCGCGAGCCCTGGGCGGCTTTCGCGTTCTCGTTCGTCCTGGCCGTGCTGGTCCTGCGCAGCCGGATCGGCGCGGCCTGGGTGGGCGCGGCGGCGCTGGCGGTGGTGTTCGCGGCCGCCGATCGAGTTCTCGGTGTCGAGTACGGCTCGCTGCTCGCGCCCGTCATCGTGCTGTCGACCCTGGTCGGTGCCACCGTGTGCGCGCTGATCCTGCGCCCGACGCAGCAATCGCTGCGACTGCTGCACGAGGACGCCGCGATGCGCGCGGCCGCCGAAGCGACGATGGCCGCGGAACATGCCGAGCGCGTCCGCCAGCTCGCCCGGCTGGACCGGGTCGCGCGGCCGATGCTCGAACTGATCGCCCAGGGCACCGAACTGTCCGCCGCCGAGCGCGAGACCTGCCGGCTGCTGGAGGCCGAGCTGCGTGACGGCCTGCGGGCGCCACAACTGGTGACCGACCGGCTCGCCGGCGCGGCCCGTGGGGCCCGGTCCCGGGGCGTCGAAGTACTGCTGCTCGACGACGGCGGGTTCACCGGGGTCGCCACCGCGCTGCGCGATCAGGTCGTGCAGTTCGCGATCCGGGCCCTGGACGCCGCCGAATCGGGTGCCGTGACGGTCCGGGTACTGCCCGCGGGTCGTCGCACTATCGCGACGGTGCTGGTCAGTGTTCCGGAGGGTGATCGTCGCACCGATATAGGAAGGTCCGGCGAAATCACGGTCTCCGAATGAGTTCGCCCGGACCGGCCGATCCCGGCTAGGACTGGTCGTCGCGTTTGGGCGCGCCGTAGCCGCCGCGCATCTGGTCGCGCAGGGCACCGGATACGACACCGGACATCCAGGAGTTCAAGGATTGCCCGCTCTGCGCGGCCGCTTCCTCGGCGCGGGACTTCACCTGCTCCACCAGACGCAGGGTCACCCGGCTGATATCGCCGGTCATCTCCTCGAAACTGGGGTTGTCGCCGGCCGGAGCGCGCCGCACTTCGACGTCCGCCTCGGTGCCGTGCAGGGAGACACGCACGGTGCGGTCGCCCAGTTCGGTGGTGACGGTATCGGCGAGTTCGGTGAGCGCGGAGAGGAGGGCCAAGCGAGCCGAATTTTCCACGGCGGTGGCCAGCGCCTCGGCCGTGGCCTGCGTTTTCTCGTCGCCCAGGGCCGCGGCGGCCACCAGGTCCTCGCGGATGCGGGCGGTGTATCTGGTCAAATCCATGACACCAGTGTGACGCCATATCTGATGTCGTTCAAGGCGCAATTCGACGGCAGATCGGCGGTATAATGCCGTCGCGGGGGTGGCTTGGCGGCCGAGAACACAGACGAGGGTGTCGAGGCATATCCGGTGACCGGGTAGCCTTTCTGACCATGACGAACGGTGAATCGACGCCCCCGGTGTTGAGCGCGTCCGGCACAGTAGGTGTCGCGATGGTGACCCCCTTCAGTGCCGAGGGCAAGCTCGACATAGACACCGGCGTCTCCCTGGCACATCGTCTGGTCGATCGGGGCGTCGACCTGCTCGCGATCTCCGGAACCACCGGCGAATCGCCGACGACCACCGAATCGGAGAAGGCCGATCTGCTGCGCGCGGTGGTCGACGCGGTCGGCAACCGGGCCACCGTGATCGCCGGCGCCGGCACCTACGACACCGCGCATTCGATCGAGCTGGCACGTAATGCCCAGCGCGCCGGCGCGCACGGCCTGCTGGTGGTGACGCCCTACTATTCGCGGCCCACCCAGGAGGGCCTGTACGCCCACTTCACCGCGGTCGCCGACGCCACCGACCTGCCGGTCACCCTGTACGACATTCCACCGAGATCGGTGGTCCCGATCGCCTCCGATACCATCCGCCGGCTCGCCGAACATCCGCGGATCGTCGCGGTGAAAGACGCCAAGGGCGATCTGAACGCGGGCGCCGCGCTCATCGCCGAAACCGATCTGGCCTTCTATTCCGGCGACGATATGTTGAATCTGCCGTGGCTGGCGATGGGCGCGGTCGGCTTCATCAGCGTGATCGGGCATCTGGTCCCCGAACGGTTGCGGGAAATGGTGGACGCGTTCACCGCCGGTGATGTGGTGCGTGCCCGCGATATCAACACCAGCCTGCTGTGGCTCAATGCCGCGATGGCCCGGCTCGGCGGTGTCGCCATGACGAAGGGCGGGCTCCGATTGCTCGGTGTCGACGCGGGTGAACCGCGGCTGCCGCAGATCATGCCCAGCCCGGAACAGCTCGCGGATCTGGCCGCGGACCTACGTGCTGCCGGGGTGCTCGAATGAGCGAACCCACAGCCCGCCGCCCTCGCCGTACCGCACGACGTGATGCGGGAGCGCCCGCTCCCACACCGGAACCGCAGCCCGAGCCCGCGTCCGCCACGCCGGTCGCCGAACCCGCCGGGTCCACTGTCGAAAGGGAAACCGAGACCGTGGCAACCGAATCCGCGCCCGCGGCCGAATCCGCTCCGGAGGCCCGCAGCCAACGGTCGCGTCGCGGTGGCCGCGGTAAGCAGTCGGGTCGCGGCCGTAGCGAAACTCCTCGTTCCGCGCCCCCGGTCGCGCCGGCCGCCGCCGCTCAGGACCGGCTCGCGCTGCCCCCGAAGCTGCCGAAACAGGGGCTGCGGGTTTTCGCGCTCGGCGGGATCGGCGAGATCGGCCGCAATATGACCGTCTTCGAATACGGCGGCAAACTGCTGATCGTCGACTGCGGGGTGCTGTTCCCCGAAGACCAGCAACCCGGTGTGGACCTGATCCTGCCCGATTTCCGGCCGATCGAGGACCGCATCGACGATGTGGTCGCCGTGGTATTGACCCACGGGCACGAGGACCATATCGGCGCCGTACCGTTCTTGCTGCGCCTGCGTCCCGATATCCCGGTGATCGGTTCGAAGTTCACGCTCGCGCTCGTGGCGGCGAAATGCCGGGAACACCGGTTGCATCCGAAACTGCTCGAGGTCACCGAGGGACAGCGCACCGAGCACGGCCCGTTCGAATGCGAGTATTTCGCGGTCAACCATTCCATCCCCGACGCTCTGGCGGTCGCCATCCGCACCCCGGCCGGAACCGTCCTGCACACCGGCGATATCAAACTCGATCAGTTGCCGCTGGACGGCCGGCTCACCGATCTGGCCGGGTTCTCCCGGCTCGGTGACGAGGGTGTCGATCTCTTCCTGGTCGACTCCACCAACGCCGAGGTGCCCGGATTCGTCACGCCCGAGCGGGAGATCGGCGGCGTCCTCGACACGGTGATCGGTAAAGCGCGCAACCGGGTGATCGTGGCTTCCTTCGCCAGCCATGTGCACCGGATCCAGCAGGTGGTGGATGTGGCGCAGAAGTTCGGGCGCCGGGTGTGCTTCGTGGGCCGGTCCATGGTGCGCAATATGCAGATCGCCCAGGATCTGGGCTATCTCACCGTGCCCGACGGGCTCGTGGTCGATCTCGATCAGGCCGCCACCCTGCCCGGCAACAAATTGGTCCTCATCTCTACCGGGTCCCAGGGTGAACCGCTCTCGGCGCTGTCCCGGATGGCCCGCGGTGAGCACCGGCAGATCCATATCCGTGCCGACGATCTGGTCGTGCTGGCCTCCTCACTGATCCCGGGTAACGAGAACTCGGTGTTCACAGTCGTCAACGGGTTGGCGCGACTGGGCGCCACGGTGATCACCCAGCAGAATGCGAAGGTGCACGTCTCCGGGCATGCCTCGGCCGGTGAACTGCTGTACCTGTACAACGCGGTCCGGCCGACCAACGCAATGCCCGTACACGGTGAATGGCGGCATCTGCGTGCCAACGCCGCGCTCGCGGTCGCCACGGGGGTGCCCGAGGAGCGAGTGGTGCTGGCCGAGGACGGCGTGGTGGTCGACCTGGTGGACGGAATCGCCTCCATCGTCGGCCGGGTCCCGGTCGGGCACGTCTACGTGGACGGACTGTCGGTCGGCGATGTCGGCGAATCCACGTTGTCGGACCGGCTCGTCCTCGGCGAGGGTGGATTCATCGCCATCACGGTGGCCGTGGACGAGACGACCGGTAAGGCGGTGAGCCCGCCGGAGGTGAGCGGCCGCGGATTCTCCGACGATCCGACCGCCCTGGCCGAAGCGGCCGAGCTGGTGGAGGCCGAACTGCTGCGCCTGGCCGGTGAGGGTGTCACCGATACCCACCGCATCGCCCAGGCGGTGCGGCGGATCGTGGGCCGCTGGGTCGCCGATACCTACCGGCGCCGCCCGATGATCGTGCCCACTGTGCTCGGTGTCTGACTCCCGAACCTCGTTGTCCGACTCCTGAACAGAAGAAACCGCCGGAGGGCCTCGGCCCTCCGGCGGTTTCGTGTTCGCGCGATGGAGCTATCCGCGGATCAGGAATCTTCCTGGCAGGCCGCGGAATCCAGCTGCGCGGATT
>JABFXT010000316.1 GCA_013361595.1 Nocardia sp.
CGCAACACCCCCGCACCTTCCACTTTATCTACTATGAAATAAGTAAACTGAAGGCCGCGTAGCGCGCTGTTCAGGTCGGCGCGGTCGGCGTCGGGTGAGCCCGGTTCGGCGCGGTGGAATTCGGGCAGCAGGCGGGCGAGTCGCGGATCGTCGGGCGGGGCGGTGTTACCGCTGCGTAGACCGGTGAGCGCGGCGAGTTCGTCCTCGGGGGCCGAGGATGCGCGTTCACCCAGCAGACCCGAAACCGCTCCGACCAGCGAGCGCAGCACGCTGGCTTCGCGCTCGTCCATCTCCGACCGCAGTTTGAGACCGCTCAATGAGTTCTTCCGGCTCCATTTACGCACGTCGCTACGGTAACCGTCCGATCAGTCGTCTCGTTGCATCGTCGCCCACAGACCGGCCGCGTGCAGGCGGCGGACATCCTGTTCCATCTTGTCCCGCGATCCCGACGAGACGACGGCTTTGCCCTCGTTGTGCACCTTGAGCATGAGCTCGGTCGCCTTGGCTTTGCTGTAGCCGAACAGCTTCTGGAATATGTAGGCGACGTAGTGCATGAGGTTGACCGGATCGTCCCAGACCACCGTGACCCACGGCCTGTCCTCTGCTTCCAGGATCTCGGTGTACTCCACGGCCTCCGGTGTCGCCTGGGCCGCCGACAGCGTGACGCCGGAGGCGCCGAGGAGGACCTCTGCTGTCGAGGAGCGGGGTGCGGTGTTGCACAGGGCCATGAAGTCAAGGGTACGACGCGGGGAGTAATTCACAACACCCGGAGCAGGAACGATACGCCCGGCCAGGCTCGCGATACGGCGTCGCCCGTACTCGCTGCCCGGTGCCCGCCCCGGCGGGCTTCCCCGTGCGGGGCTCGGGCTGTTTACAGTGACATCCGTGGACCTGCGCGACGAGTCCGGCAGCACCGCTCTGCTGACCGACCAATACGAGCTCACCATGCTGGCGGCCGCGCTCCGCGACGGTTCCGCGGCGCGGCGGTGCACCTTCGAAGTGTTCGCCCGCCGGTTGCCGCACGGCCGCAGGTACGGCGTAGTCGCCGGTACCGGCCGTTTCCTCGATGCGCTGACGCGGTTCCGGTTCGGCGCGGCCGAGCTCGAGGTCGTCGCCGGGTTCCTGGACGCGGCGACGGTCGACTGGTTGCGCGACTATCGGTTCACCGGTGATATCCACGGCTATGCCGAAGGCGAGCTGTACTTCCCGGGTTCTCCGGTCCTGTCGGTGACCGGGACCTTCGCCGAATGTGTGGTGCTCGAGACGTTGGCGCTGTCGGTGCTCAACCACGACAGCGCGGTCGCGTCCGCGGCGGCCCGGATGGTGGGTGCCGCCGCCGGGCGCCGGATGATCGAGATGGGCTCGCGGCGCACTCATGAACGGGCGGCTCCGGCCAGTGCGCGGGCGGCCTATCTGGCCGGTTTCGACGCGACCTCCAATCTGGAGGCGGTGCGCCGCTACGGTGTTCCCGGCGCGGGCACCAGTGCGCACGCCTTCACGCTGGTCCACAGCGGTGCCGACGGGGAGCACGAGATCGAGGCGTTCCGCGGTCAGGTGGCGGCGCACGGTACCGGCACCACCCTGCTGGTCGACACTTTCGACATCACCCGCGGGGTCGAGCTCGCGGTCGAGGTCGCCGGGCCGGATCTGGGTGCGGTGCGGATCGACTCGGGCGATCTCGGTGTCCTGGCCCGCCAGGTCCGCCGGCAGCTGGACGATCTGGGGGCGGTGAAGACCCGGATCGTCGTATCCGGGGACCTCGACGAATACGCCATCGCCGCGCTGCGGGCCGAACCGGTGGACGCGTACGGTGTCGGTACCCAGCTCGTCATCGGGTCCGGTGCCCCGACCGCCGGGATGGTCTACAAGCTGGTCGAGGTCGACGGTGTGCCGGTGGCCAAACGGTCCAGCCACAAGGAGTCACGTGGCGGGGCCAAACGCGCGGTGCGGTCGGCGCGTTCGACCGGGACCATTGTCGAGGAGATCGTCTACCCGGCTAACGCCGAACGTCCGGCTCCGGCCGGATACGAGGTGCGTGATCTGCTGGTCCCGCTGGTTCGCGGCGGGACCGTACTCGACCGGCCGTCGCTGGCCGAATCGCGGGAACTGGTGGCCCGCGGTCTGGTGAGTCTGCCGTGGGAGGGACTCAAACTCTCCGACGGCGAACCGGCGGTTTCGACCACATTCCTGGCCTGACCGGGCGAGGGCGAGGAGACTGAGGGTATGAAACGCGCGCTGATCGTGGTGGATGTGCAGAACGATTTCTGCGAGGGCGGTTCGCTCGCTGTATCGGGCGGCACTCGCGTCGCGGAGCTGATCAGCGAATACCTGGCCGAATCCGGTTACGACGCGGTGGTCGCCACCCGTGATTACCACATCGATCCGGGCTCCCATTTCTCCGAGACCCCCGACTT
>JABFXT010000827.1 GCA_013361595.1 Nocardia sp.
CCCAGCGCGGCCAGTACATGCTGGTGCATGGCGGGACCGACGCGTCGCTGGAGAGCCTGGGCCGCGGCCGGATGGCCGTCCTGTGCCTGGCGCAGCAGTGTTTCGGCGTCGGCGGCCGGCCATTTACCTGTCTTTCCGGCCAGGATTTCCTGGTGTCCCGCGGTGGCGGCGTGGGGCAGACCCTCGGCCGATATCTGCGGAAGCCGGTTGGTCGCCGGTGAATGCGGTACGCGCTCGTCCTCGTCGGACTGCGCCGGTGGCGGGGCGCGGGTGGCCGGACCCGAGGTGTGGTCGACAGCGGCTCTGGCCCGCAGGTGTTGCGCGGTCGCCTCGTCCTGGAGAGGACGCACCAATTCACGAATGTCGTTTTCGGCTCGGTGCAGCCGTGCTCCGGTCTCGGCGGTCGGCGCCGCCCGATGATCGGCCACCGCCTGGGTGTACTCGTCGACATATTTGACGACGACCTGTTGTACCAGCGGATTGTCGGATATCGCATGGAGTTTCTCCAGGCTGAGGTAGAACTTCGCGCTACCGGGTTCGCCGTTGCGGGCGGCGCGGGCCTGGGCCTGAATATCGATATCGTGGGAGAGCTCCGACCGGCCGGTGACCGCGACATGAAGGCCGCCGAGGTCACGGCTGCCGGCGGTGATCGGGATATCCACGCCGCGTGCGCCCTGCATATTGATGACCAGGACTTTGCCCTCCTCACCGGCGGCATCGAAGATTCGCTGCAGTGCGGCCTCGGCGCCGGTGCCGTGTTCGAGGAACCATTTGGCATCCACCGCGATATGTTCGACATAGTCGGGGTGACCCGGATCCTCGGCATGGAACAGTGTGGACAGTTCGGCGACGATATCGTTTCGATGCGCCAAGATCAGTTGGGGTCGGCCGGTCGCCCGCATCTCCTTGGTATCGGCGACGACCGTCCGTAACAGCGCGGCCTCGTCGCGGGATACCGAATCCGCGAGGATTTCGAGCTGCGACTTCTGAAAACTTTCGATCTTGACGACATCGGGCCCGAGCGCACTCGCTGTGCCCGTGGCGCCGGTGACCTTGTCGTAGTTCGCCGGGCTCAGCAATTCTCGGACGGTCAGGGATTTCGAGCTGTCGGGGTCGGCGCGGACGCGCAGGCCGTGTTCGCGTTCGATCGCCTGGGCCAACCCGCCGTTCCATCGGCTCTCGGTGCCGGTTTCGGCATCGAACAACACCTTGTGGGTGACCTGGTCGATGATGAATATTCTTTCTTGCCCGTCGACGACGTGCCGGACATAGTGCACGTTCTCGACGTACTCCCATCTGGCGGCGGCCGCCATGTTCAACCGGTTCGACTCGCCGGCGCTCAGTTCGCGGCCCAGCCGCCGTTCTATCGTCCGGCGCCCGCCTTCGGTGAGACCCGGTGTGCCGCCGTGCTGCTCGCGGGCGAGCCCGAAATCGGCGGCCGTCAGGATTTCTTTGCCCAGGACACTGTGCGCGAAATCGACCTGCGCGAGGACGGCGGCGTCGGCCGGCCGGGCCGCACCCTGGGACAGTCTGTACGAGGTATCGACCCAGACCAGTGCTTCGTCGATCTCATCGATCGTGACGCGGCGGCCGGGCACCGGGTGCCCACGCAGGTCGGCGAAAGCCAGGTCATGCAGGGTCCCGATATAGATTGTGGGCTTACCCGGTCGCGGTGGTGGCGGTGCGATATCCGGATCGATCCGCACGACGTCGAATCCGAGCACGCCCAGATGATTCAGGAATCGGGTGACCTCGCGGCCGGCGAGGGAATCACGGGTGGTGACCAGCTGCACCGCGCCGTGCTGCACGGCTTCCAGTGCCACATGGGCGAAGTAGGCGAGCGACTTGCCGTCACCGGCGCCCATTTGCACCTGGCTGTTCTCCAGCGCCAGCGCCGCCTGGATTTGATTCCAACGCAGCACCTTGTCTTCACCTCGGCGCGTCGCCTCGATGATCGCGGCGGTCGCGTCGGCCTCGCTGCCGTGCAACATCTCGATCAGCGTTTCATTGGGGGCGTTCACCAGGCGCTGGGCCTCCGGGATGTCGGGACCCGAGCGCGCCGCGTAATCCCGCAGTATTTCCTCGGCGATCTGTCGGCCGGCGCTCGGGGGTGGACTGTTCGTGGAATCTTCACCCCGTCTCGTCCCGGACTCACCGGCAGCGGGCGTCGGCTCCCCGGGCCCGGCTGCGTCGGCCCGATTCGCGGGTTCCGCCGGTTCGGGCTCCGTTTCCGGTTCGGCAGCGATCCGCTGTTGCTGTGGGGTCTGCGCGGCATCGTCGTCCGGTGCCGCCTGGTCCGTTCGCGCCGCGGGAGCTTCGGTCTGCTCCGGGGTGCCGCCGCGGTTCGCGCTGGAACGCCCCTCTTCCGTG
Source organism: Nocardia sp. (assembly GCA_013361595.1). Lineage (GTDB taxonomy): Bacteria > Actinomycetota > Actinomycetes > Mycobacteriales > Mycobacteriaceae > Nocardia. The sequence goes on from JABFXT010000827.1 coordinate 2,371, forward strand.
TGCGCGGCAGCGGCGCGCCGCCCGGGTACGGCCGAGT
>JABFXT010000876.1 GCA_013361595.1 Nocardia sp.
CCCCGGCGAAGGCGGCGTCTTCCGCATCACGGTCGACGAAGTGCAGGTGTGGGAGCGGAAAGCCGACGGTGGATTCCCGGATATCGCCGTCCTCAAACAGCGGGTCCGCGATCGGATCGACCCGGCGCGCGACCTCGGTCATCTCGATCGCGGCCGGGCGGACGCGGACGACACCCCGAGATGACCGGCGGGCAGGGCCGGAGCAGTGATCAGCGACAGAACCGCGGTCGATACCCGGCCTGCCCGCCCGGGCGCCGGAATCAGGCGCAGCAACCGCCGCCGCAGCACCCACCCGCCGGTGCGGCGGGCGCGGATACGGCCGGAGCGGCAGCGCGGCCGGTGGTGGCGAAGGTGGTCAGCAGTTTGACCGTGTCGTCGTGACCGTGCGGACAGGCCGCCGGATCCGATGCCTCCGCCATCGGACGGTTGACCTCGAAGGTATCGCCGCAGCTGCGGCAGCGGAATTCGTAACTCGGCATGGCCGAATTCTAGGGCCGTCGGTCTGCTCGTATTCGCGGAGCAACGCGACATATTCGAAACCGAAGTGTAACCACTTCGGTCGTACCCTCGAATGCACAGGTAGAGGAGGTCTGTGATGAACGTCCAGTGCTTCGAGGTGACGCCTGCGGTGGGCGACGAGGGCGCCCCGGTGGCGCGGACCGAGTTCGGTGCGGTCCGCGGCACCCGGGACGGCGCGGTATCGGTGTGGCGTGGCGTCCCCTACGCCGCCGCACCCGCCGGACCGCGCCGGTTCCGGCCACCGCGACCGCCGGTGACCTGGGACGGGGTGCGCGACTGCGTGGTGCCGGGGCAGATCGCACCACAGGACATGGCCAACACCGTGCCCATCGACCGATCGCTGGTAATGGGCGAGGACTGTCTGTGGCTCAATGTCTGGGCACCGGCCACGGCGGCCGCGGAACCCCGACCGGTGCTGGTGTGGTTGCACGGCGGCGCCTACTGCCTGGGTTCGGCCGCCCAAGCCGTCTACGACGGCCGCCACCTGGCCGAATCCGGTGACGTGGTGGTGGTCACGGTGAACTACCGGGTGGGTGCGTTCGGATTCCTGGATCTGTCGTCGCTGTCCGACGAGTTCGTGCCCAATCTGGGCCTGCTCGATCAGCTCGCCGCTCTGGAATGGGTGCGGGACAATATCGGCGCATTCGGCGGCGACCCGGGCAATGTGACCCTCTTCGGTGAGTCCTCCGGGGCCGGTTGCGTCACCGCGCTGCTCACCGCGCCGCGGGCGGCCGGTCTGTTCCAGCGGGCCATCGCGCAGAGTCCGCCCGCGACCACCGTGTACGGGCGGGATCGTGCGGCCGGCGTGGCCGAACGGTTTCGTCAACTGATGGATCTGCCCCGCGCTCGTATCGGCGAACTGCTCGAATGCCCACTCGACCGGATCGTCCGGGCCGCGGCCGTCCTGATCGACGAGATCCCGTTGCAGGCCCCGGGGACGCTGGCCGCGGCGCCGGTGGTGGACGAGGATCTGCTGCCCGGCTACCCGACCGACCGATTCCGGGACGGCCGATCGCACCGGGTACCGCTCATCATCGGCACCAACAAGGACGAGGCCTCGCTGTTCCGCCTGTTCCGGTCACCGATCATGCCGGTCACCCCGGAAGCGGTGAACACGATGCTCGAACAGGTACAGGCCGGGCATCCCGGTCTGTCGGCCGAGCGGCTCGCCGAGATCACCTCGGTGTATCCCGACCTGGCCAAACCGCGCGGAGCGCTGGCCATGTCCACCGACGCCGCGTTCCGGATGCCCGCGCTCTGGGTCGCCGACGGCCACGCGCAGCACTCACGCACCTGGATGTACCGGTTCGACCACGCCACGCCGATGCTGCGGGCGGCCCGGGTCGGTGCCGGTCACGCCACCGAACTGCCGTACGTATTCGGCAACTTCGGCACCTTCGACCACGACCCCACCTTCTGGCTCGGCGGCCGTAAACAGGCCGCCGAGGTCTCGGGCCGGATGATGCGCCGCTGGCTGGCCTTCGCCGCGCACGGTGTACCGGCGGCGCTGGACGGCTCCAAACATTGGCCGCCCTATCATCCGGAATCCCGGGAAACGCTGCTGATCGACACGATCGACCGCGTGGTGCCGGACCCGGAGGGCGACCTGCTCACCGCCTGGGGCGAGCGGGCGGTCGGGTTCGCCTGACCCGGCGGCGCTCGGGGTGGTGCCGCGGGATGACGACCGGCGGGATCCCCGGGGGCCTCGACCCGCGAATCTAGACGTCGGTCGAGAAGCGGATGCCCCCGTCGGGGATCTCCACGCCCGGCCACACCCGGGCCCCGCGCAGCAGTTCGCAGCGGGCACCCACGCTGGCACCGTCGCCGATCACACCGTCGCGCACCAGGGCGCGGGGGCCGATGCGGGCGCCGAAGCCGACGATGGAG
>JABFXT010000801.1 GCA_013361595.1 Nocardia sp.
CACCGGATTCCCGACGGAAGGCGAAGACCATGAGCGAAACCTCCACCCTCCCCGAGACCGACGCCGCCGCGCCCCTCTCCGGTGAGCGGGCCGACCTGCTCACCGAACTGCGCGCCGCGCGCTTCTTCCTGCGCTTCACCACCCGCGACCTGACCGACGAACAGGCTGCCGCCCACCCCACACCCAGCGAACTGTGCCTGGGCGGCCTGATCAAGCACGTCACCGGCTGCGAACGCGGCTGGGTGGAACTCATCGTGGACGGAACTGCCACCTCGAAGGATTTCGACGATATGACCGCCGAGGATTTCGCGGCCCGGGAGAACGAATTCCGGATGCTGCCCGGCGAGACGCTCGCCGGTGTGCTCGCGGCCTACGACGAAGTAGCCCGGCGGACCGACGAGATGGTGGCCGGCCTGCCGGATCTGGACGCGAAGTGGCCGCTGCCCAAGGCACCCTGGTTCCAGGAGAGTCACTGGTCCACGCGCCGGGTACTGCTGCACATCATCGCCGAGACCACGCAGCACGCGGGTCACGCGGATATCATCCGCGAGGCGATCGACGGCGCCAAGACCATGGGCTGACCGCGGCTCGCGGATCACCCCGCGCCCCGGCGGGCGTGGGGATGCCGCGCCGGATGCGCGAGCCGACCGGAACCCGGGCCGGGACACACCGGTGGGCGGTGTCCGTCGCTCCGGCTATCCGCTCAGCCGGTCCAGGACGTGCCGGTGCAGCAGACCGTTGGAGGCCACCGCGTCCCCGCCGTGCGGCCCGTCGCGACCATCGAGTCCGGTGAAGGTGCCACCCGCCTCACGGACCAGGATGTCCAGCGCCGCCAGATCCCACAGCGATACCTCGGGTTCGGCCGCGATATCCACCGCGCCTTCCGCGACCAGGCAGTAGCTGAGGAAATCGCCATATCCGCGAACCCGCCAGACCTCGTCGGTGAGGTCGATGAACCGCTCGCGCAGGCCGCGGTCGCGCCAGCCGGACAGACTGGAGAACGCGAGGCTGGCCGATCCCGGCTCGGCCACCGCGCTGACAGTGATCGGCTGCGGGGCCCCCGGATGGAAACTCGACCAGGCGCCCTGCCCCGCCGCGGCCCACCAGCGCCGGGCCAGCGCGGGCGCGCTCACCACGCCGACCACCGGGACACCGTCTTCCAGCAGGGCGATGAGAGTCGCCCACACCGGAACCCCGCGCACGAAGTTCTTGGTGCCGTCGATCGGGTCCACCACCCACTGCCGGCCGGTGAACTCGACCGTCCCGCCGAACTCCTCGCCGAGGATCGCGTCCGCGGGGCGGCCGTGCCGCAGGATCCGGCGGATGGCCTCCTCCACGGCGAGATCGGCATCCGATACCGGGGTGAGGTCCGGTTTCGCGTCGACCTTCAGATCCAGGGCACCGAACCGTTCCCGGGTGATCGCGTCCGCCTCGTCGGCCAGCCGCAACGCGAGTTCGAGGTCAGAGGAGTGAGCAGCCACACCCGAACACTATCGAGTCGGTTCGGGTGTGGCCGCGCGCCGTGCCGTCACGCGGCCGGGCCCGGCCCGGGCCGCTCAGGCCGTCGCGACCGCACGAGCCGCCACCAGCGCCTCTGTCCACCAGTGCAGCCGGTCCAGCATCACCTGGGCCGCGGCCGCCGGTTCCTCGGGCGCGAGCAGTTGTCCGTCCGCACCGAACAGCAGGTAGTAGCGGGGGAACGAAACGTATTCGCGCACGGTGTGGGCGTCGAGTTCGTTGAACACCTGGCGCAGTTGTTCGATGGCCAGCAGGCCGCCGCTGGCCCCGCTGTAGCCGACGAACGCGATCGCCTTGCCCTGCCATTGGGTGAAGTGCCAATCGATGACGGCCTTCAGAGACGCCGGGAAACTGCGGTTGTAGTCGGGGGTAACGACGATGAAAGCGTCCGCGGCCGCGAGCCGTTCGGTCAGGTCGAGCATTCCCGCGGGGCGCTGCGGATTCGGTTCCAGCGCCGGGGGCACGGCCGGCAGGGCCAGCGGGATCTCCGCCTCGGCCAGATCGATCACATCGATCTCGAAGCGATCGTGGCGGGCGGCCTGGGCGGCGATCCAGGAGGCGACGACCGGCCCGAAGCGCCCTTCCCGGACGCTGCCGACGATCACCGCGAGGCGCAGAGGCGTGGTGGACATGGTGTGCTCCGTTCTCGTCCGGCGGCCCGGCGGCCGCCGGATTCGAATCTGCCGCGTCCGGTGCGCTCGTGGGAGACCGTGCCGAGAGTGGTACTGCCACGGCCACCCTGAGCCGGGACCGCACCGCTACCGTGGGACCGTGAGCGAGAACGAAATGGGCCTCTTCCTGCGCAGCAGGCGCGATACGGTGACACCGGCCCAGGTGGGCCTGCCCACCGGGGCCCGCCGGCGCACACCCGGCCTGCGCCGCGCGGCG
>JABFXT010000190.1 GCA_013361595.1 Nocardia sp.
AGCCGAGTCTCGGGCTGCTGGAACTCGGGCTGCCGGTGCGCCGGTGCGCCGCCGGCTTCATCAGGGGTGCCGCCGCCCGGCGCCGATGGACCCGGATCCGGTTCGGGTATGCGGTTGGTGGCGAGATCCTCGGCGACAGCGGTGAACCACCGCAACACCAGATCAGCGGCCGGACGACCGTCCGCGGTGTAGCCGGCATGAAAGTAGTCACCGTGTTTGCGCACGGTGTCGGCGTACCGCAGCCACAGCGCCGGGTCGAGCAGTTCGGCGTTCTCGGCGCTCAGTCGGCCCAGCGCGTCGAACATCTTGGTGAACAGGTTGAACACGGTGCGCCGCGGCAGCGGGCGGCGCACCGCGTCGATGAAGGCAGTTGTCGCCCGATCGAGGCCGGTCAGTGGATCGGGAGCGGTGGCTATCGCGGCGACTTCGCCGGGTTCGAGCGCGATCCCGATAATCGCCAGCAGCGTGTTCAGGGCGCTGGTTCCCAGTTTCAACAATGCTTCGCGGGCCTGCGGTTCACTGCCGGAACGCGGGTCGGCGGCTTCGGCCAGCCGGACCCCGAGCGGCTTCTCCGGTGTCAGCGCCAGGGTGCCCAGCGAGTATCCGCGAAGATCGTGGGTGACGACCGCGGTCGCGGTCCGACCGAGGGTCGCCGAAAAACCGTCGGCGATCGATGACAGCGCCGTCACCGGGTCCGACGGGATGAGCTCGGCCTGGCCGAGAATATTGACCACCATGTGCAGGAGGGGCGCGTCGGTGGGGGCATCGCAGGCGAGGTCACCGGGCAGGCACATCGAGGCCACCCGGCCGGTGAGTTCACCGAAGTCCGGGGCGATATCGCGCAGTGGACCGATCCCACCGCCCGGTGCGGGATGCTGTGGAAATTCTTGCAGCGCGCTCAGTTCCGCACCCGTGGTGCCGGGGGCGGGTGCCGGTCGAGCGGTATCCGGCAATCCCGGGAACACTCCGGCCCCGGGCGCCCGGGTGGGATCGGCCAGTAGCGCCACCGCCGCGATCCGGTCGGCCGGGACCGCGCCCCGGCCGGTTCCGGCCTCGCGCGCGAACATCGAAACGACGTGCGCGCCCTGCGAGTAGCCGATCAATCCCAGCTGCGAACGCGGGCACTGCTGCGCGACCTCGGCCGCCATATCCCGCAATCGCCCCAGTCCCGCTTCGGCCGAGACCGAATACGGCGCCGACGTGGCCCCGGGAAGGGCACCACCGAAACCGGCCAGATACGGGACATAGGCACGCCCGACCGCCGGTCCGCTCAACATCTGGGTCAACGGACCGAGCACCTGCGACAACAGTCCGGAGTCCGCGGCGACCGGTGAATTCGGTGTCGACTGACCGGTGCCCTGCACGCCGAGAACGAAAAGGCCCGGGCAGCCGCCGGCTTCCGCCAGCGCGACCTCGACCCCGTCCTGCGCTCTGGCGATCGAGAGTGGCCCGAACGACAGGATCGCCACCACCATCGTCACCGCACCGGCGACAACGGATACCACTCGTATGAGTACCGCGCGGGCGCAGCTCATCCAGACCTCCGGATCGATCTTCGGCGGCGCGGCCCCGGGCGGCGCCCAGTGACAGTCGTCCGCGCGCCGGCCTCGCTAGGGAACGAGCAGCCCGACCACGAGATCCAGCACGGTGCCGACAAGTTGTCCGACAACACTCAGAAGCAACGGAACTCCTCACAGCGAATGCGAATGAACTGGCGGGCATCGGCCTCGGCCGGCCCGAAAGAGTTGCCACATCGGAATGCCCGCCCCGGCCGTCACCGCGCAGCGATCGGCCGGGGCGGGCACGCCCTATCGATTTCGCCCGAACGGAAGCGCTCGCCAGGTGCAGTTTTCACGAGCGGATCCGGAGGCGGAGCGAGCTACTCAGAACAGCACGCCGCCGAGGCCGCCGACAACTCCGGCGAGGTTCGTGACGACGCTACCGACGAGATCCAGCAGACCACCGAGCAGTCCCATTTCAATCCTCGTTTCTCTGGTTTCGTTGTCCGCCCGGACCGATACCCGGACGCTTACGGTTGCGCTCTCACCCAAGCCCCCGACAGCCGGCAGACGAAACCAAAAGAAACGCCCTAGCAGCAGTTATGGCTTGAAGCTATGAGACATCCAACCTATATTCGGCACCACCTCACCGATGGATGGGCCGGGTGTGTAACGAATTTCGCATCTCGAACGATGGGGTCGGCCGCTCCGGCGCACAACCGTCCTGGAATCGTGACTGCCCGGCTTTCCGGGCCCGGCGCGGGCGAACCGCGCGCGGGGATCGGCGGGCGACAGCACCCTCGTCGCCGCGTACAGCGATACTCGGCGGAATCGCGGCCATCGACCGAAACGGCGAAGCGCACGACGAATCAGGTTGCGTACAAATTGATCTCGATACACGGCAGC
>JABFXT010000266.1 GCA_013361595.1 Nocardia sp.
CGATGACGATGGTGAACCGGATCGCGGCGCTGTACACCGCGGCCCTGGAGGACCCGGCAGCGGAGCAGCCGACAGCGCCGAACCGGGCGGCGGACCTGCGCACCCTGTACGAGGCCGACCGCAGCTATCGGGAATCGAAGAGATTCGCCGACGACCGCGCCTATTGGCTGAACAGACTCGCCGGCGTCCATGAGGTGTCCAGCCTCGCCCGCGGGTACGCACCGGCGTGTGCGGACAGCGTGGCCGCGATCGGTGAACTACCGGCGGTGACCGAATCCCGCCTAGAACACTGCGCGAAGGCGCTGGACACCAGCCCGGCCGCGGTGGTGATCGCCGCCTTCGGATGCTATCTGGCCCGGATGACCGGGCGCGACGACGTCATGGTCGACATACCCGTCTCGGGGCGGACGAGCGCTGTACTGCGGCGGTCCGGGGGCGTGTTCGTCAACGTCGCGCCGTTCCCGATCACGATCGGCACCGGGGAAACCGTCGCGACACTCGTGCGGCGGGTGCAGTCCGACCTCATCGGCGCACTGCGGCATCAGCGCTGCGGCCTCTACGATATCCGGGCTGCCGCCGGGTCCGACGGGCAGCGGCGGTTCGTCGGCCCGATGGTCAATGTCATGTACTTCCATCAGGAAATCCGGCTCGGACCGGTGACCGGGGAATTCCATATCCTCAGCTCCGGGCCGGTCGAGGATCTGCTGGTCGATCTCTATCGGACCGGGGATCCGCCACGAACGATCCTGCACCTCATGGCGAACCCCGACCTCTATACCCACGCCGAACTATCGGCGCATCACGACCGGTTCGCGCGGCTGCTCGACGCGTTCGCCGCCGCGGCACCGGATACCGAGCTCGGGCAGATCCACCCCGAGACGGCACAGGCCGCCGCTCGGGTCCGCCGGCAGCGGCGGAGTCTTGCCTTCTGGCGGGACACGCTGGCCGATCTGCCGGCGGAGTTGAATCTCCCCTTCGACCGGCCGCGGCCGCGAGTGGCATCGGACCGGCACGGCAGCCGCCGGTTCGAGGTGGGGGCGGGGCCGACCGAGCGGCTGGCGGAACTCGCGCGGGAGCACGATTCGTCGTTGTTCACGGTGCTGCACGCCGCGCTGGCGATTCTGCTCGCGCGGTTGAGCGGGTCCGGTGATATCGCGATCGGCACACCGGTGGCCGGGCACGTACGCGTCGACGCCGCCGGAGTACCGGCCGGGACGGCGGTATTGCGGACCGAGGTCGACAGCGGTGAGTCGTTCATCGGGTTGCTCGAGCGGGTCGGCCGGTCCGAACCGGCTGCTTTCGCGCATGCCGATGTGCCGTTCGATCAGCTGGTGGCGGAGTGCGCTCCGCAGCGTCCGCCGTCGCCGAACCCGTTGTTCCAGGTCATGCTGGCATTTCAGGACCCGGCGCGCGCCGGTCGGGGTCCGCTCGGCGCGGTGACCGACCTCCGCGCGGATGGGCCGCAGTGTGATCTGCGGTTCGTGGTGTCCGACGGTGCCGATGCCGGTTCGGTGCTGACGGTCACCTACTCGACCGATCTGTTCGATGCGCGCACGATCGATTCCCTGGCACGCCGATGGGTTCGGATACTGGAATCGGTGGCCGCCGATCCGACGGTCGCGGTGGGGTCGATCGATGTGCTGGAGCCCGCCGAACGCACTGATCTGCTGACCCGGTCCGGAGCCCGTACGTCCGCGCCCGTCACTCTCGACGCGTTGCTGACCGCGGCGGCGACCCGGAATCCGGACACACCGGCGATCGTGTTCGACGGTGCGCAGACGAGCTACCGAGAACTGGACGGTCGCGCCGACCAGTTGGCCCGGATGCTGATCCAGCGGGGGATCGGGCCGGAAGACATCGTCGCGGTGGCGATGCCGCGTTCGCCGGATTCTGTGCTCGCCTGGTGGGCGGTGGCCAAGACGGGGGCCGCCTTCCTGCCGATCGATCCGGCGTATCCCGCCGAGCGGATCACCCATATGACAAACGATTCCGGAGCGGTGCTCGGCCTGACGGTGGCATCGGTGCGCGACCAATTACCCGGCACCATCGAATGGCTGACACCCGGCGATCTCGACGGGACCTTCGACGCCCGGCCGATCACCGACTCCGAACGCACCACCCCGCTGCGACCACAGCACCCGGCCTACATGATCTATACCTCGGGCTCCACCGGAGTGCCGAAAGGGGTGACCGTCACCCATACCGGACTGGCCGCACTCAGCGCCGAGCAGCGGGAACGCTACGCGGTGGAACCGGATTCGCGGACACTGCATTTCGCGTCACCGAGTTTCGACGCCTCGGTCTGGGAACTACTGCTCGCGGTGGGAGCCGGCGCCACGATGGTTGTCGCGCTTCCCGGTACCTACGGTGGCGTCGAGCTGGCGGAGCTGTTGCGCCGTGAGCGGGTCAGCCACGCGGTGGTGACACCGGCCGCACTGGCATCGGTCGATGCGGCCGGGCTCGACAGCCTGCGCGTCGTCGTCGCGGCGGGCGACGACTGCTCACCGGAGCTCGTGCGGTCCTGGGCGACCGGTGGTCGTGAGTTCGTCAATGCCTACGGGCCCACCGAGACCACGATCATGACCAATCACCGCGCGCTGGTACCGGGGCAGCCGGTGACGATCGGCCCGCCGATTCGCGGTGCCGCGGAATGGGTGCTGGATCAGCGGTTGCAGCCCGTGCCGGTCGGCGTCGCGGGGGAGTTGTATGTCGCCGGTGCGCTGCTGGCTCGTGGTTACCATGCGCGGGCGGGGTTGACGGCCGCGCGGTTCGTCGCCTGCCCCTGGGTGCCCGGCGAACGGATGTACCGCACCGGGGACGTGGTCCGCTGGACCGCCGACGGCGCGATCCAGCATCTGGGGCGGTCCGATTTCCAGGTCAAGATACGTGGTCTGCGTATCGAACTCGGTGAGATCGATGCGGTACTCGCGGCGCACGAAACCGTCGGATTCGCCACCACGGTGGGCCACGGCAGCAGCTCCGGCGCCGTAGTGCTGGCGTCGTACGTCGTCGCCGCACCGGATCGTTCGATCGATATCGCCGTCCTCGACGAATATCTGCGCGCCCGGCTGCCGTCCTTCATGGTTCCGCCCTCGATCATGGTGCTCGAGCACATCCCGCTGACACCGGCGGGCAAACTGGACCGGCGCGCCCTACCGGATCCCGTACCCACCGACACCGTCCCGTTCCGGGCGCCCGAAACGCCGGTCGAACGCGCGATCGCGCAGGCCTTCGCCGAAGTACTGGGTATCGACAGCGTAGGTCTCGACGATTCGTTCTTCGCGCTCGGTGGGGACAGCTTGATCGCCACCCGGGTGGCCGCGCGACTCGGTACGGCCCTGGACACCGATATTCCGGTGCGGTTGCTGTTCGAGACACCGCAGGTCTCCGCGCTCGCGGCCGGCCTCGAGCAGCGGGCGCGGACGCGGCGGCAACGCCCGCCACTGGTTGCCGGGCCCCGCCCCGATCTCGTGCCGTTGGCGCCCGCCCAGCAGCGGATGTGGTTCTTCAATCAGTACGACACCGGTTCCGGGGCGTACAACATGCCGATCGCCCTGCGGCTACGCGGCGAACTCGACCTCGCGGCCCTGCGCTCGGCCCTCACCGATGTCCTGCTCAGACACGAGTCCCTGCGCACGCGGTATCCGGACCACGACGGCACGATCGTCCAGGTCGTGGAACCCGCCGGCGAGCCGGACGGGGAGGTGCGCCCGGTGCCGGTCCGCCCGGACCAGTTGATCACGGCGCTGGCCGCTTTCGTCCACGAAGGCTTCGATGTGCGTACCCGGCCGCCGGTGCGTGCCCGGTTGTTCCGCATGATGGGTGTCGAGGACACCGAATATGTGCTGGCGGTGGTGGTCCACCATATCGCCACGGACGGTTTCTCGATGATTTCGCTGGCCCGGGATGTGACGACGGCCTACGCCGCCCGGGCGCGGGGCGAGGCTCCGTCCTGGACACCGCTACCGGTCCAGTTCGCCGACTACGCGCTCTGGCAGCGCGCTGTCCTCGGCTCTCCCGACGATCCGGAATCGTTGTGCGCCCGCCAGCTCGGGTATTGGCGAGAAACCCTCGCTGATCTGCCGGAAGAGCTGCGGCTGCCGTTCGACCGGCCACGGCCGGTCGTGGGATCGCACCGCGGTGGGAGCGACCGGTTCGAACTGGCGGCGGGAACAGCCGCGGCGCTGGAAGAGCTCGCGCGGGCGCGCAGCTGCTCGGTGTTCATGGTGGTGCACGCCGCGCTGGCGGTGCTGCTCGCGCGGATGAGTGGTTCCGGTGATATCGCGATCGGTACACCGGTCGCCGGTCGGGGCGCCGCCGAACTCGACGATGTGGTCGGCATGTTCGTCAATACGGTGGTGTTGCGGACCCGGGTCGACGGCAGCGAATCGTTCACCGGATTCCTCGACCGCGTCAAGACGACCGATCTGGCCGCCCTCGAACACGACGATGTGCCGTTCGAGCAGGTGGTCGACGAGATCGGCCCGCCGCGATCCCAATCCCGGCACCCGCTGTTCCAGGTGATGCTGGCGTTCCAGAACTTGGCGCCCGCCGACCTGGAACTGCCCGGGGTGGATGTGTCGCTGGTCGATCTGCCCGACGATGTATCCCGGTTCGACCTACAGGTCGTGCTGTCCGACAACGGCCGTGGCGGTTCGGCGGTGCGGGTGGTGTACGCGACCGATCTGTTCGACGCGGACACCGTGGATTCGCTGATGCGTCGGTGGCGCCGGATCTTGGAGTCGGTGGCCGCCGACCCGACGGTCGCGGTGGGTTCGATCGATGTGCTGGAGCCCGCGGAGCGCACCGATCTGCTGACACGTTCCGGAGCCGGCGGCTCCCCACCGGTGACTCTGGCCGAGTTGCTGACCGCGGCTGTCGCGCGGGATCCGGCCGCGCCGGCCATCGTTTCCGACGGTGCGCGTATGACATACGGGGAACTCGATCGACGTGCGAACCGCTTGGCCCGAACGCTCATCGCGCGCGGTGTGGGGCCCGACGATGTGGTGGCGGTGGCGATGCCGCGGTCCGCGGATTCGGTGCTCGCGGTGTGGGTGGTGGCCCGGACCGGGGCCGCGTTCCTGCCGATCGACCCGGCCTATCCCACGGAACGGATCACCCATATGGTGACCGATTCGGGGGCGGTGCTCGGTCTGACGGCGGCCTCCGTGCGGGCGCGACTACCCGAGGCCGTCGACTGGCTGACACTCGCGGACCTCGAGGCGACCCACAGCGACCGGCCGATCACCGACGCGGACCGGGTTCGTCCGCTGCGGGTCGACAATATCGCCTACGTCATCTACACCTCGGGCTCGACCGGGTTACCCAAAGCTGTCGCGGTGAGCCACCGCGGCCTGCGCAATTGCGCCGATGAGCACCTGGCCGCCCTGCGTATCGAGCCCGGCACCCGGATCCTGTCGCTGTCCTCACCGGGTTTCGATGTCGCGGTGGAGGAGTTGCTGTCGGCGCTGTGCGCGGGCGCGACCCTGGTCATCGCGCCCGCCGACGTCTACGGCGGCGACGCACTCGCCGAACTGCTCGACCGGGAAGAGGTCGGCCTGGTTTTCATCACCCCCGCCCCGTTGTCCACGATCGATCGGGCCCACCGGCCGCTCCCGGCACTGCGGACCATGGTGGTCGGTGGCGAGGGCTACGGCGCCGAACTGGTCGAAGGCTGGTGCGACGGCCGTGCGGTGTTCAACGGATACGGTCCGTCCGAGACCACGATGATGGCCGATCACAGCGCGCCGCTGGTGGCGGGGGAGCCGGTGACGCTCGGTGGGCCGATTCGTGGTGTGTCGGAGTGGGTGCTGGACGAACGTCTGCAGCCGGTGCCGGTGGGGGTCGCGGGCGAGTTGTATATCGCCGGTGCGCTGCTCGCTCGTGGTTATCGTGCGCGGGCGGGGTTGACAGCCGCGCGTTTCGTCACCTGTCCCTGGATGCCCGGTGCCCGGATGTACCGCACCGGGGACATGGTCCGGTGGACCGCCGATCGTGCGATCCAATACCTCGGTCGCTCCGACTTCCAGGTCGAAATCCGTGGTCTCCGAGTCGAGCCGGGTGAGATCGATGCCTTGCTCACCGCGCACGAAACTGTGCTCTTCGCCACGACCGTCGGCCATCGCGGCAGTTCCGGATCCGCATCGCTGGTGTCGTATGTCGTCGCGGCGCCGGGGCGTTCGATCGATATCGCGATTCTGACCGGCTACCTGGGTGGCCGGTTGCCCTCGTATATGGTCCCGTCCACGATCATGGTGCTCGACCACCTCCCGTTGACACCGACGGGCAAGCTGGACCGCAAGGCGCTCCCCGAACCCGTCTTCGCCGGCGATGCGGAGTTCCGGGCACCCGAGACCCCGGTCGAACGCAGTATCGCCCGGGCATTCGCCGAGGTACTGGGTACCGACGATATCGGTCTCGACGATTCGTTCTTCGCGCTCGGCGGGGACAGCATCATGTCGATCCAGCTGGTGACCCGGGCCAGGGCGGCGGGGGTGTTGTTCTCCGCGCGTGAGGTGTTCGAGCGCAAGACGGTCGCCGGACTGGCCCGGATCGCGGTCCGGGCGGGCAGTCCCGGCGAGATTCCGGCGCTCGCGGAGCTGCCCGGCGCGGGGGTCGGGCCGCTACCGCTGACACCGAATATGCGATGGCTTCTCGAACACGCGGAGTCGGGATTCGATCGTTTCTCGCAGGCCGTGCTGCTGAGTCTGCCGGTCGGTATCGATCGGCGGCAGTTGGCGGATACGGTGCAGGCGGTACTCGATCGGCACGATATGTTGCGCGCCCGGTTGCGGCGGGGCGCCGACCGGCGCTGGATCTGGGAAGTGTTGCCGGCCGGATCGATCCGATCCGAGGATGCCGTCCATCGGGTCGTGACGGAGCTGGAGCCGGGCAGTGCCGGTTTCCGCGCCTCGGTCGCGGCGGAGCTGGATGCGGCCGTGCGCCGGCTCGATCCGGGCGCCGGGGTCCTGGTACAGGTGGTCTGGTTCGATCCGGTCGATGCCGCCGAACCGGGCCGGTTGCTGGTGCTGGTGCATCATTCGGCGATCGACGCCGTGTCCTGGCGGGTGCTGGTGCCCGATCTCGCGGTGGCCTGGGCGCGGATACGGTCCGACGCGCCGGCCGATCTCGCCCCGGTCGGGACCTCGATGCGCCGGTGGGCGCACGGACTGGTCGAGGCAGCCCACAGGCCCGAGCGGCGCGCCGAGCTCGGATCGTGGCAGGAAATGACGGCCGCGGACGATCCGGTGCTCGGATCCCGGCCCCTCGACCCCGCGATCGACGTGACGGCCACCGTCCGCGCGGTCGAGGTCGACGTGTCCGCCGAAGTGACCGAAGTGTTGACGACCGAGGTACCCGCGGCATTCCACGGCAGTGTGGTCGACGGGCTGCTGACCGCCCTGGCGCTGGCGCTGACGAAATGGCGGCGCGGAACCCGCGGTGATCGCCGCACCGATGTGGTGATCGGCCTGGAGGGGCACGGCCGTGAGGAGTCCGCGGTCCCCGGCGCCGATCTGACCCGTACGGTGGGCTGGTTCACCACGAGTTTCCCCCTGCGCCTCGATCTTTCCGATATCGACCTCGACGACGCGTGCGCGGGCGGGCCGGCCCTGGGGGCGGCGGTCAAATCCGTCAAGGAACAGTTGCGCGCGATCCCGGATCACGGGATCGGCTACGGCCTGCTGCGATATCTCGACGAGGACAGTGGATCCGCGCTGCGAACCGGTCCGGCACCGCAGATCGGGTTCAACTATCTCGGCCGTATCACCGCGGGAATACCCGCCGGAATGCCCGCGGCTGGCTGGCTCCCGGTGGACGACGGCGGCGACTTCTCCGGGGCCGAACTCGCCCGCGCGCAGAATCCGGATATGCCGGTCACCGCGGCGCTCGATATCACCGCCCGCACCGTCGACGACGGGGGCCGGCCGCGCCTGCGGGCGATCTGGTCGTATCCCAGCGGGGTGCTCACCGCCGACGAGGTACGCGAGGTGGCGGATTCGTGGCGGGCGGTGCTGACCGCCTTGGCGGCCGCCACCCGGCGCGGCGGGGTGGGCGGGCGGACACCGTCGGATCTGGATCTGGTCCGGCCGACGCAGTCGCAGCTCGAACGCCTCGAGGACCGGTACCCGGCATCGAGCGATATCTGGCCGTTGACGCCGTTGCAGGAGGGCCTGCTGTTCCATTCGCTGCTGGCGGACGAATCGACGGATCCCTACGTGGTGCAGCTGGTCGTCGAACTGCGGGGGGCCGTGGATCCACGGCGGCTGCGCCGAGCCGGACAGCTGCTGCTCGACCGGCACGCGAACCTGCGCACCGCATTCGTCGCCGACGCCGGACCCGTACAGGTGGTCGACGACGACGCCGAGGC